>NZ_JBBEOI010000062.1 GCF_037860755.1 Aquipuribacter hungaricus
GTCGACCCGGCGGGCGGGGCCGGTGGGGCCGCTGCGTGGTCGCGCGCGGCGGGGAGCCCGTTCACGGCGCGGCCGAGGCGAGGAGGGCCCGCGCGGCGGGGGCGTCGGCGGGCAGCGGGAGCACGTGCCCCGCGTCGTCCATCAGCCCGGTCCGCCGCAGCCACGCCTCGAACTCCGGCGCGGGCCGCAGCCCGAGCACCTGCCGGGCGGTGAGCACGTCCTGGAAGCTCAGCGACTGGTAGTGCAGCATCACGTCGTCCGAGCCGGGGACCGCGATGACGAACGAGCAGCCGGCCGCCCCGAGCAGCAGCAGCAGGGCGTCGGTGTCGTCGCCGTCGACGTCGGTGTGGTTGGTGTAGCAGACGTCCACGCCCATCGGCAGGCCGAGGAGCTTGCCGCAGAAGTGGTCCTCGAGCCCTGCCCGGACGACCTGCTTGCCGTCGTAGAGGTACTCCGGCCCGATGAACCCGACGACGGTGTTGACCAGCAGCGGGTCGAAGTGGCGGGCGACGCCGTAGGCCCGGCACTCGAGCGTCTGCTGGTCCACGGCCATCTCGTCGACGCCGCGGTGGGCGTCGGCCGACAGCGCCGAGCCCTGCCCGGTCTCGAAGTACGTGACGTTGCGGCCCACCGTGCCGCGGCCCAGCGCCTCCGCCCCGGCCTTGGCCTCGGCGAGCAATTCGAGGGTGACCCCGAAGCCGCGGTTGGCCGGCTGCGTCCCGGCCACGGACTGGAACACGAGGTCGACCGGGGCGCCCGCCTCGAGCACCCGCAGCGTGGTGGTGACGTGGGCGAGCACGCAGGACTGGGTGGGGATCTCGTAGCGGCTGATGACGTCGTCGAGCAGGTGGAGCAGCCGGGTGGTCGCCGCGGGGGAGTCGGTGGCGGGGTTGATGCCGACCACGGCGTCCCCGCTGCCGTGGAGCAGGCCGTCGAGCAGCGAGGCGGTGACGCCGGCGGGGTCGTCGGTCGGGTGGTTGGGCTGCAGCCGGCTGGCCAGCGTGCCGGGCAGCCCGAGCGTGCTCCGCATCCCGGTGACGACGCGCGCCCGCCGCCCGACCGCGACCAGGTCGGCGTTGCGCATGAGCTTGGACACCGCGGCGACCATCTCCGGGGTGAGCCCGCGCGCCAGCCCGGTGACCGCCGCCTCGTCGCCCGCCGCGGCCCGGTCGAGCAGCCAGTCCCGGAACCCGCCGACGGTGAGGTGGGCGACCGGGGCGAAGGCCACCGGGTCGTGGGTGTCCATGATCAGCCGGGTGACGTCGTCCTCCTCGTAGCCGACGACCTGCTCGGACAGGAACGTCGTCAGCGGCAGGTCCGCCAGCACCACCTGCGCCGCCACCCGCTCGGCGGCCGAGCCGGCCGCGCAGCCGGCGAGCACGTCGCCGGAGCGCAGCGGCGTCGCCTTGGCCATGAGGTCGACGAGGCCGCGGAACTCCCACGTCGTGCCGGCCAGCGTGGTGCGGCGGACCGTCACCGCAGGTCCACCTCGGCCGCGGCGAGGGCGGCGAACTCCTCCTCCGGTGCGGCGGCGACCAGGTGGTGGCGGCTGTACAGGCCGAAGTAGGCCAGGAAGCCGGCGTAGACGACCAGGGTGAGCAGCGCGGCGCGGGAGTCGACGATGAAGGTCGCCACCACGGCCGCGGCGGCCAGGACCAGGGCGACGCCGGTCGTCCCGGTGCCGCCGGGGGTGCGGTACGGCCGCTCGAGGTCGGGCTCGCGGCGGCGCAGGACGATGTGGCTCACCATCATGAGCACGTACGACACGGTGGCGCCGAAGACGGCCATGTTGAGCAGCATGGCCCCCTGGCCGGTGAGCGAAAGCAGGAAGCCGACGGCGCCGGGGACGAGCAGGGCGAGCACCGGGGCCTTCCGGGCGTTGGTCACCGACAGCGCCCGCGGCAGGTAGCCGGCGCGGGACAGCGCGAAGGTCTGCCGGGAGTAGGCGTAGACGATGCCGAAGAAGCTCGCGACCAGGCCCACCAGGCCCGCGTAGTTGACCAGGGTGACCAGCCACGACGGCAGCCCGGCCGCGGCGAGCGCGTCGACCGGCGGGTTGCCCGAGGAGGCCATGGCCTGCGCGCCCCCGGCGCCGGGGGTGACGACGAGCATGAGGAGGGCGAGCACGACGAGCAGCCCCATCGCGGCGAGGATGCCGCGCGGCATGGACCGGGCCGGGTCCTTGGCCTCCTCCGCGGCGAGCGGCACCGACTCCACCGCGAGGAAGAACCAGATGGCGAACGGGAACGCCGCCCAGACCCCGAGCACGCCGTTCGGGAACAGCGCGTTCGCCCCGGCGGCGTCGGAGACGGGGATGTCGGTGAGGTTGGCCGCGTCGAAGGCCGGCACGGCGGCGACGAGGAACACCACCAGGCCGAGCACGGCGACGACCGCGACGGCGAGCATGACCGTGAGCGCCTCGCCGACGCCGAGCAGGTGGATGCCGACGAACAGCGCGTAGACGGCCAGGTACACCCACCAGCCGTCGGTGATGCCGAACAGCCCCAGCGCCTCGACGTAGGCGCCGACGAACGTGGCGATGGCCGCCGGGGCGATGGCGTACTCGACGAGCACGGCGATCCCGGTGGCGTACCCGCCCCACGGGCCCAGCGCCCGCCGGGCGAAGGTGTAGCCGCCGCCCGCGGTCGGCAGGGCCGAGCCCATCTCCGCCAGGCCGAGCACCATGCACGAGTACATGACGGCCATGAGGACGGTGGCCACGAGCAGCCCGCCGAAGCCGCCCTCGGCCAGGCCGAAGTTCCAGCCCGCGTAGTCGCCGGAGATCACCGCGGACACGCCCACCCCGGCCAGCAGCACCCAGCCGGCCGTGCCGGTGCGCAGCTGCCGCCGGGCGAGGTAGCCGTCGGTGTCGGTCGTGCCGCCGGGCGCGGCGCCACCGGGGCCGTGGTCGGCGGCTGCCGGTCCCGCGGGCGCCCCCACGACGCTGAGGCCGGGTCCGGCGGTCGGGGGTGCGGTCGTCTTCTCGCTCATGGCGGGGTCCCTCGCTCGGCAGGCCCCGGGATGCGGGGGCGCGCCGATCCTCGGCCCGCCGGTGGCCGGGCCCGTGTCCGCCGTGTTGCGCCGGCGTGAACTGTGCCCCGCGGACCTGGGATGCTCCCCGGGTGCGAGAGGTGCAGATCACCGGGGACTCCATCCGGCTCGGCCAGCTGCTCAAGCTGGCCGACGCGGTCGACGCCGGCAGCGACGTCAAGCAGCTGCTCGCGACCGGAGAGGTGACCGTCAACGGCGAGGTCGAGACCCGCCGCGGCCGGCAGCTCGCCCGCGGCGACGAGGTCTCCACCCGCGCCGAGGACCTCAAGGTCGTCTGACCCGGTCGCCCTCGGCCCACGCCTCCTGACGGCCGCGCGCCGCCGGGACGGCGGTCCCGGTAGGGGCGGGTCCCGCCGGGGCCCGCGACCTTGCACCGATGCGTGGTCCGAGGGGTGTCGGACCGTGCATCACCGCAACCTCGGCGGACCGACGGACCGCCCGACGGACGCACGTTCCCCCCACGCACGGACGGCCGCCCCCGGAGGGACGGCCGTCGGTCGTGCAGGGTCGTGCAGGCGGCCGGCCTGCGGCCGCGGGTGCCTCAGGCGCGGGCGGGCTCGCGGTCGCGCAGGTCCACCGGTCCGGCGTCGGGCGTGCCGGGGGTGACGCCGTCGGTGACGACGGCCGCGGGAGAGGTCTCGACGTCCTCGTCCGCGAACGGGTCCGCGGCGTTGGCGGCGGTGTACCGGTCGACGTCGAGGATGCCCTCGCGCTTGGCGACGATGGTCGGGACCAGCGCCTGGCCCGCGACGTTGACCGCGGTGCGGCCCATGTCGAGGATCGGGTCGACGGCCAGCAGCAGGCCGACACCCTCCAGGGGCAGGCCCAGCGTGGACAGCGTGAGGGTGAGCATGACGACCGCGCCGGTGAGCCCCGCGGTCGCGGCGGAGCCGACGACGGAGACGAAGGCGATCAGCAGGTAGTCGGTCAGGCCGAGGTCCACCCCGAAGAACTGGGCGACGAAGATCGCGGCGAGCGCCGGGTAGATCGCGGCGCAGCCGTCCATCTTGGTCGTGGCGCCCAGCGGCACCGCGAAGCCGGCGTAGGCGCGCGGGACGCCGAGGTTCTGGACGGTGACGCGCTCGGTGACCGGCAGGGTGCCGATGGACGAGCGGGAGACGAAGGCCAGCTGGATGGCCGGCCAGGCACCCGCGAAGTAGCGCAGCGGGTTGAGGCCGTGGGCGCGCAGCAGCACCGGGTACAGGACGAACAGGACCAGCGCGAGGCCGACGTAGACCGCGACGACGAAGGTGCCGAGCGGGGCGAGGGCGTCCCAGCCGTACTGGGCGACCGCGTTGCCGAGCAGGCCGACGGTGCCGATCGGGGACAGCCGGATGACCCACCACAGGACCTTCTGCACGATCGCCAGGGCGGAGCGGGCGAAGCCGAGGAACGGCTCGGCGGCGGGGCCGACCTTGAGGGCGGCGACGCCGACGGCGATGGCCACGACGATGATCTGCAGGACGTTGAACGACAGGCCGGTGGAGAAGACGCCCGCCTCGTCCGACGACGTGGAGGCCTCCAGGCCCAGGACGTTCGCCGGCACGATGCCGGTGAGGAAGTCCAGCCAGGAGCCGCTGCGGCCGGGGTCGGCGGCGGCGGAGGAGTCCACCGAGGTGTTGAGGCCCGGGTCGGTCAGCAGGCCCAGGCCGATGCCGATGCCGACGGAGACCAGCGCGGTGATGGCGAACCACAGCAGGGTCTGCCCGGCCAGGCGGGCCGCGTTGGTGACCTGCCGGAGGTTGGCGATGCTGGCGACGATGGCCAGGAACACCAGCGGCGGGACGATGGCGCGCAGCAGGGCGACGAACGACGAGCCGACGGTCGCGAGCGTCGTCGCGAGCCAGTTGTCGGGAGGGGTACCAGGTCCCATCTCGCGCGCGACGAGGCCGAGCACCACGCCGAGGACGAGACCGATGAGGACCTGCGCGCCGAACGGGACGCGCGGGAGCGACTTCAGCACAGGGTGTGCCTTCCGGGACGGGGGAGCGCGGGCTCCCCGGTGGACGTGCGGAGGGGACGACCAGGCCCGTCTGCGGGCGGTCGGAGGTGCCGGGCAGGTGTCGCTCAGGGGCGACAGGCGCTGCTCGCGGTCCTCTCCAGGTCGACGTGCAGGCGCTCCGTGAGGTCCCAGAGGTTGCCGGTCACGCCACCGGGTGCCGTCGCCCGACCACGCGCGGTGAGCGCGGGGTCGCAGGGCAGGACGGGGGTCACGCCGGTGCGAACCGGGCCCCCCCGGCACCTATTCCCGCCCGTCGCCTGTCGTCGGCGCCCGTCCGGTGGACCGCCCCCCCGCGCACCGCCCGTTCGCGGACCGGGCCCGGGGTCCGGCATCATGGCCCCTCGCCGCCTCGGGCGGCGGACGACGACGTGGCCCCGGGCGGGGCGGTGGGAGCAGCTGGTGACGGGGAGCCCCGTAGGTCGTCAGGGCACGGGCCCCTCGGGCACGTGGGCGGAGGAGCCCGGTCGTCTGCGCTCGGCGACACGGTTCCGCCACGCCTCCGGCGACCACCCGGCGGTCAACCGCCTCGCGGCCCTGGCGGCGCAGCTGCTGCGGGCCGCCCACGCACAGGTCTCGCTGCTCACCGACGTCCAGACCGTCGCGGGCGGCACCGGCCTCCGCGCGGGCGCCGTGGGGTCCGAGGGCCCGCTGGGCGACTCGCTGTGCACGGTCACCGCCGCCAGCGGCGGACCTCTCGTCGTCCCTGACGCCACGGCCGACGTGCGGGTGTCCGCGCTGCCGCCCGTGCTCGACGGCACTGTCCGGGCCTATCTCGGGGTCCCCCTGGTGGCGCGCGGCGCCGTCGTGGGGGCCATGTGCGTCTTCGGTGCGGAGCCGAGGGCCTGGACCGAGGAGGAGGTCGGGATCCTCGAGCAGCTCGCCGCCTCGGTGGTGTCGGAGCTGGAGCTCCGGGCCCTGGACGTGGAGCTGGAGACCGACCGCCTGCTGTGGGAGCTGGCCATCGACGCCGGCGGGGTCGGCACCTTCGACTGGGACCTGCAGAGCGGGGTCCTCAGCTGGGACGACCGGCTCGTCGCCCTGTTCGGGTACACCCGCGACAGCTTCGACGAGAGCATCGAGGCCTTCCAGGCCCGCGTGCACCCCGCCGACCGCGACCGGGTGGCCGCGGCGCTGCAGGGCGCCATCGACACCGCGGGCGTGTACGAGTCGGAGTACCGGGTGCTGCTGCCCGACGGCCGGACCCGCTGGGTGGGGGCGCGCGGCCGGGCGCTGCCGGACGAGCACGGTCTCAGCGTGCGCGTCGTCGGCGCCGCCTACGACACCTCGGCCCGGCGGGACTCCGAGGCCCGGGTGGCCCGGGTGCTCGAGTCGATGTCGGCGGCCTTCTACTCCCTGGACCGCGGGTGGCGGTTCACCTACGTCAACGCCGAGGCGGAGCGGCTGCTCGGCCGACCGCGCTCGGAGCTGCTCGGCGGCGTCATCTGGGAGCTGTTCCCCGGCACGGTCGGCTCGGCCTTCGAGAGCGGGTACCGCTCGGCGATGGAGGACGGGGTGCAGGTCACCTTCGACGCCTACTACCCCGCGCCGCTGGACGGCTGGTACGAGCTGCGCGTCTGGCCGGGCGACGACGGCATCAGCGTGTACTTCCTGGAGATCAGCGAGCGCCGGGCGGCGCAGACGCAGCTGCAGGTCGCCGCGGCGCAGGCCTCGCTGCTGGCCGAGGTGACGTCCGGCCTCACCGAGACCGTCGACCCGGAGGTCCAGGCCGAGCGGCTGGCGCGCATGGTGGTCCCGACGCTGGGCACCTGGGCCCGGGTGGTGCTGCTCGAGGACGACCCGCGCAGCCGGGACCACGACGGCGTCCGGACGGTCGCGACCTGGCCCTCCGCCGACGTCGCCGACGACGGGCGTGCCGGGGCGGCCGACGCCCACGGGGGACCGGAGGAGGACGGGGGGCTGGGGGAGACCTTCGAGCTGCGTGCCCGGGGGAGGACCCTCGGGCGGCTCGTGCTCGGTCCGGACGGCACCGGCACGGCCGGCTCCCGGGGCCCGCGGGCCGAGGAGGTCGTCGCCCGCGCCGCGCTGGCGCTGGACAACGCCCGCCTGCACCGCCAGCGGCGCCACCTCGTGGAGGAGCTGCAGCGGTCCATGCTCACCGAGCCGCCGCAGCCGGACCACCTGCAGGTGACGGTGCGGTACCGGCCCGCGGCGGACGACGTCCAGGTCGGCGGCGACTGGTACGACGCGTTCCTGCAGCCGGACGGCGCCACCGTGCTCGTCATCGGCGACGTCGTCGGCCACGACAGCGCGGCCGCCGCCGCGATGGCCCAGGTCCGCACCCTGCTGCGGGCCGTCGCGGCCGACCGCGGCGAGGCCCCCGCCCGGGTGCTCACGCGCGTGGACACGGTGATGGACACGCTCCAGGTCGTCTCCACCGCCACGGTCGTCGTCGCCCGCCTGGAGCAGACCGAGGAGGAGCTCCTCCGCGGGGTGAGCCGGCTGCGGTGGGCCAACGCGGGGCACCCGCCGCCCGTGCTGCTCGGCGCGGACGGCTCGACCAGGGTCCTCGAGGCCGACGAGGCGGACCTGCTGCTCGGCATCGACCCCGGGACCGGGCGCGCCGACCGCGAGGTCCTCGTCGAGCGCGGCAGCACGCTGCTGCTCTACACCGACGGCCTCGTCGAGCGTCGCGGGCAGTCCCTGGACGAGGGCATCGCGCTGCTGCGGACCCGGCTGGAGGAGCTGGCGGACCTGCCCCTGGACGAGCTCTGCGACCGGCTGCTCGACCGGCTGGTGCCGGAGCGGGCGGACGACGACGTCGCCCTGGTCGCGGTGCGGCTGCACCCTCAGGACCGGCCGCGCCCCCCCGAGGCGGGGCCGGGCACCGGGTCGAGGAACGTGCCGGCAGGCTGAGCGCCGCTCAGCGGCCGCGCAGGTCCAGCTCGAACCAGACGTCCTTGCCCTCGTCGCCGGTCTCCGCGCCCCAGCGCGTGGCGAGGGTGTCCACCAGCCGCAGGCCCCGCCCGCCTTCGGCGGTCTCGTCGTCAGGACCCATGGTCGGCAGGTCGGGGTTGCCGTCGTGGACGACGACGCGCACCGACGGCGGCTCGGTGCGCACGCTGAGGGTGACCAGGCCGCGGCCGTAGCGGACGGCGTTGGTCACCAGCTCGGAGGTGAGCAGCAGCGCGAGGTCCACGGCGGAGGAGGTCACCTGGAGCCGGTCGAGCCGCTCGGCGAGGAAGTGCCGGGCCGCGCGCGGCGTCGACGGCTCCGCGGGCAGCGTGAGCTCGCCCGAGCCGTGGTGAGAGGTGAGGCCCCCCGGTTGTGTCACGGAGGGGGACTACCCCGCCCGGCGCCCTCCTACGCCCACGATGTCGTCACAGGCGTCCGGCGACCTCCCGGCGACCCCCGGGGACCACCTCAGAAGTCGAAGAGGTTGGCCCGGAGCCCGCCGGTGCCCAGCTCGTCGCGCAGCAGGCCGCGGTGGCGGAGCTCCGGGACGAGGTCGTCGAGCATGCGGTGCACCGTCACCGGGTGCAGGTCGCCGGACAGCAGGAAGCCGTCGTTGTCGGCCTCCTCGCCCATCTGCTCGACGAGGTCGGCGAGCTCCGCGGCGGTGCCCACGAGCCCCGTCCGCTCCGACAGCAGGCCCTTGCGCGCCTTGCGGGCCAGCAGCGTGCGCAGCGTGTCGACGCCGAGCCGGCCCTCGGCGCCCAGCAGCCCCTTGATGGTGCCGCGGGAGACGTGGTCGCCGAAGCTGCCCTCGTCCAGGGGGGCGTCCAGCGGCAGCCGGGTGAGGTCGGTCTCCAGGTCGCTGGACCAGGCCGCCGCCACCTCCAGCAGCGCGGCGTCGTCGGGGTGCAGCGAGGCCTCGACCCGGCGGCGGGCCTCCTCGGGGCTGGCCACCACCTCGGGCTTGAGCACGAACAGGACCTTGACGTCGGCGGGGGTCCGGCCGGCGGCGACGGCGGCGTCGTGGACCGTCTGCCGGTAGGCGCGCACCCGGGCGGGGTCCAGCGGGCACAGGGCGAGCTGGACCTGGGAGTGGCTGCCGGCGTACGCCAGCCCGCGCGGCGACCCGCCGGGCGAGACGACCACGGGGTCGTCACCGTCGGTGAAGGGCACCGCGTTGAGCGGGCCGTCGACGTCGAAGTACTCGCCCCGGTGCTGGAAGGCGTCGACGAGGGAGCCGTCGGCGTAGCGGCCTGTCTCCTCGTCGGCGACCAGGGCGCCGGGGCCCCAGCTGCGCCACAGCCGCCGGACGAGCTCGGTCCACTCCCCGGCGCGGTCGTAGGCGGCGTCGTGGGCCAGGGGCTGGGCGCCGACGTGCCGCGCGCTGCCGACGTCGGTCACCACGTTGAGCCCGAACCGTCGTCCCGACAGGTGGTGCAGCGTCGAGGCCTGCCGCGCGGCCAGGTACGGCGGCGTGATGCCGGCGTTGACCGTCGGGGCCAGCCCGATCCGCGACGTGGCGTCGAACAGGTAGGGCGCGAGCAGCAGGGGGTCGTGCTTGGGGCCGCCGTACGCCGCCCGCACCCGGAGGTCGAGGGTGTCCGGGCTGCCGAGGGAGACCGCGTCCTCCATGACGACCAGGTCGAGCCCGGCCTGCTCGAGCTCCCGCACGCTGTGCTGGTAGAGCCGCGGCTCCTGCCAGCGGTAGCCCCACCGGTGCTCGGGACGGCCCCACGCCTGCGGCCGGAAGCCGCTGGAGAAGAACCAGCCCAGGTGCTGCAGCCTGCTCACGCCAGGGCCCCGACCAGCCCCGACAGGTGCGCTGCGTCGGCCCAGCGTGACCCGTCGGGCCAGCCGGCCCCGTCGGCCTCGTCCAGCTCGTCCAGCTCGTCCGTGCCGTCCGCGGTGCCCAGGGCGGGGCGGGCCGGCGGGAGGGGCTCGCCACGGACGGCGGCGAGCGCGCCCTCGAGGTCGGCGAGCAGGTCCTCGGGCTCCTCGGTGCCGATCGACAGCCGGACCGTCCCGGGGTGGATGCCGGCGGCAGCCAGCTCCGCCGGGTCGCGGTGGGCGTGCGTGGTGCTCGCCGGGTGCAGGACGAGGGAGCGGACGTCGCCCAGGTGCGTCATCCGGCTGAACAGCCGCACCCCGTCGACGAAGCGCTCCGCGGCGGCCTCCCCGCCGTGCAGGGTGACGCACAGCACCGACCCGGCCCCGCGGGGCAGGTAGCGGGCGGCCAGGTCGGCCGACGGGTCGCCCGGCAGGCCGGCGTAGCGGACCGAGGCGACCTCCGGGCGGGCCGCGAGCCAGCCCGCGACGGCCAGCGCCCCGGCGCAGTGCTGGCGCAGCCGCAGCGACAGCGTCTGCAGGCCCTGCTGGACGAGGAAGGCGTTGAGCGGGGAGATCGTCGGACCCAGCCGGGACGCGATGACCGCCCGGGCGTAGGCGACGTACGCGCGGGAGCCGTGGACGTCGGTCCAGCTGCGACCGCCCAGCAGCGCCGACGGCTCGACGAGGTGGGCGAACAGCCGGGGGTCCGCGACGACGTGCTCGGCCACGACCAGGGCGCCGCCCAGGGAGGCGCCGTGCCCGGCGAGGAACTTGCTGGCCGAGTGCACGACGACGTCGGCGCCGTGCTCGAGCGGGCGCAGCAGGTACGGGGTGGCCAGCGTGGAGTCCACGACGAGCGGGACGCCGGCCTCGTGGGCGACCCCGGCGACGCCCGCGACGTCGAGGACGACGTTCGTGGGGTTGCTGATCGACTCCCCGAACAGCGCCCGGGTGGTGGGCCGGACCAGCGCGCGCCACGCGTCGAGGTCGGTGGGGTCCTCGACCAGGTCGACCTCGATGCCGAACCGGGCGAAGTTCTCCAGGAACAGCCCGCGGGAGCCCTCGTAGATCGTGCTCGCCGCGAGCAGGTGGTCCCCGGCCTGCAGCAGGCCCAGCAGCGCGACGGTGACGGCGGCCTGGCCGCTGCCCACGACGACCGCCTCGGCCCCGCCCTCGAGCCGGGCCAGGCGCCGCTCCAGCGCGGCCACCGTGGGGTTGCCGATCCGCGTGTAGGTGTAGCCGTCGTCCTCGCCGGCGAAGCGGGCCCGGGCGTGGGCGAAGGAGTCGAAGACGAACCCCGCCGTCAGGTGGACCGGCGTGACGCGGGCGCCGAAGCCGTCCTCGGGGGCCTCCCCGCCGTGGACCTGCTCGGTGGCGAAGCCGGGGGCCCGGTCGTGACGGTCCTGACGGTCGTGGTGGTGGTCCGTGGTGCCGGGACGGGTGGCGGCGGGACCGGCAGGGGTGGGACGGGTGGCGGTGGGACGGGCGGTGGCGCTGGGGCGGGCGTGCTCGGGCACGGTCTCTCCTGGTGTCGGTGGCCGCGGGCGCTCGCCGGGGGGTGCCCGGGTGCGGCCTCGCGGCCCTGCTGGGGTGGGGGTGCGCGACGTCGCGCGGGGTGCCGCGGGGTGCCACCGCGGCGCGCGCGGGACGCGGCGGCAGGTGGTGCGGCCGGGTGGTGCGGGGGTGGTGCGCCTCAGCAGGGGCGGCACATGCTGCTGGTGCAGCAGCGGTGCAGGTCGACGACGAGGTCGGACCAGGCGGTGGTCGGCGTGCGCACAGGGGGCTCCCATCGGTCCTGGCGGTAGCACCGTTCCCCGCGGGGAGGTTGCTGCGACGTCGACGAGCCAGGTCTCTCGGTCGCTCTGGATGTTGACGTGCAGGACAGCGGAGCAGCGTCCGGGCTGTCAACCTGCCGTCCGGGATGCGGACGCCGCGTCGTCCGTTCGGGTGCACCGGCCGCCGGGACCTCGGGCCGGGCCCTCGCCGCGACGATCCAGGCTCGTGCCCACCCCCAGCCAGGCAGCCTGCGGCCTGCTCGCCCTCGGCGTCGCCGCCAACCTCGTGACCCGCGGCGCGGTCACGACCGGCGTCGTCGGCCTGTACGAGGTGGTCGCCACGCTGTCGCTGGTGCTGGCCTGGGTGAGCCTGGTCCGCGCGGCCCCGCAGCGGCCCTGGGCCTGGCGCTGGGTGCTGGCCGGGTTCAGCGCCTGGGTCGCCGGCGACGCGGTGTGGACCACGGAGAACAACGTGCTCGGCCTCGAGGTCTTCCCCGCGGTGTCGGACATCTTCTACCTCCTCGGCTACGTCTGTCTGGCGGTCGGCACGCTCATGCTGGCCCGCACCCGGGGCGCCGGCCGCGACCGGACCGCGGTGCTCGACGCCGCCATCGTCGCCGCGGGCGTCGCGGTGCCGACGTGGGTGTTCCTCGTCGCGCCGGCGGCCGTCGACTCCGGCCTCACGCTCGGCGGCAAGCTCGTCGCCTCGGCCTACCCCCTGCTCGACCTGTTCCTCCTCGCCGTCCTCGCGCGCCTGCTGGCCACCCCCGGCGCCCGCACGGGCTCCTACCGGGCGCTGGTGTGGGCGCTGCTCACCACCTGGGGCGCGGACGCGGCGTGGAACGCGGGCACCGTCCTCTCCGGCCCCGGCTTCCAGGCGCCGTGGACGGACGCGCTGTGGCTCGCGTCGTACGTCCTCGTCGCGGTGTCCACCTGCCACCCCTCGATGCTGCTGGTCACCGAGCCGGCCCCCCGCCAGCGCGCCCGCGTCACCCGGGGCCGCATGGTCGCCCTCGCGGTGGCCTCGACGCTGCCCGCGGCGACGCTGGTGGCCGACGGCTGGGCGGACGACGACGTGGCCTGGGAGGCCACCGCCGTCGGGGCGGTCGTCCTGTCCCTGCTCGTCCTGGCCCGGATGGGCGGGCTGCTGGAGCAGGTCCAGGTGCAGGCGGTGCAGCTGTCCGCCCTGGCCAGGGTCGACGGCCTCACGGGCGTGCCGAACCGGCGCACCTGGGACCACGAGCTGTCCCGCGCCTGCGCCGTCGCCCGTGACACCGGCGAGCCGCTCGCCGTCAGCCTGCTCGACCTCGACCGGTTCAAGCGCTACAACGACCAGCACGGCCACCAGGCCGGGGACCGGCTCCTGCGCGAGGCGGCCACCGCGTGGACCGCCGAGCTCGAGGCCCACGGAGGCTTCCTCGCCCGGTACGGCGGCGAGGAGTTCGCGGTCCTGCTGCCCGGCACCGACAGCGCGACGGCGTGCCGGCTCGTGGACGACCTGCGGTGGGTCACGCCGGGGTCGCAGTCGTTCTCGGCCGGCGTCGCGGTGTGGGACCCGGCCACCGACCCCGACGCGGCGGTCGGCGCGGCGGACACCGCCCTGTACGAGGCCAAGCGCCTCGGCCGCGACCGCGTGGTCGCCGCCTCCGCCGGCGGGCCGTCGCCCGAGCTGCCCACCTGGGCCGAGGACACGCGCGTCGTCCTCCAGCCCATCGTCGGCGCGCCCGACGGGCGCCTGGTCGGCCACGAGGCCTCCGCCCGGTTCGCCCACGACGCCGACGTGCGCCGGGTGCTGCGCCGGGCGCACGAGGAGGGCTACGGCGACCTTCTGGAGGCGCACCTGCTCCGCCGCGCCGTCGCCGTCCCCGGCCGCCCCGAGGACTCCGAGCTGTTCGTCCACCTGAGCACGGCGGCCGCCTGCTCGGCCCGGTTCTGGGACGCGGTCCCCGCCGACCTCGCCGGCCTGGTCGTCGAGCTCGTCGAGGACCTGCCCCCCGCCGCGCAGCCCCGCCTGCCGGTCGGCTCGCTGTCCCGGGACGAGGCGCTGGCCACCCTCCGAGGCCGCGGGGCGGTGCTGGCCGTCGACGACCTCGGCGCCGGCCGGGGCGACATCGGACTGCTGCTGGAGGTACGGCCCGCGGTCGTCAAGGTCGACCGGGCGGTCGTCGTCGGCTGCGCGGGCGACCCGGTCCGGCTGCAGCTGCTCGAGCTCGTGGTCCGGCTCGCCGACACCGCCGGTGCCCGGGTCTGCGCCGAGGGCGTCGACTCCGCCGCGGACCTGCAGGCGCTGCGCGGCGCCGGCGTGCACCTGGTCCAGGGGCCCCACGTCGGGCGTCCCGCACCGGGCTGGACGGTCGTCCCGCAGCGCACCGGCCCGGCTGCGAGCCCCGCCACGAGCGCCGCCACGAGCCCTGCCAGCAGCCCTGCCAGCAGCCCTGCCAGCAGCCCAGCGACCAGCCCCGCCTGAGCACCGGCCGGGGGTGCCCCGGCCTGCGCCGGGGTGCCCCGCGACCTTGGAGCAGGTAGGCAGGGCGCGTGACCACACCTCCCGGGGCAAGCGCTCCCACCACCTCCGGCGCGAGCGCCTCCACCCCGGCCGGCAGCGGCACCGGACCCCGTCCCGACGGCGGCACTCCCGGCCCGGACGGGTCCGGCGAGGGGCTGCGCCGCAGCATCGGCCCGCGGCTGCTGCTGCTCTTCATCCTCGGCGACGTCCTGGGGGCGGGGATCTACGCGCTGGTCGGCACGGTGGCCGCCGAGGTGGGCGGCGCCGTCTGGGTGCCGCTGCTGGTGGCGCTGGGCATGGCCCTGCTCACGGCGCTCAGCTACGCCGAGCTGGTCACCCGGTTCCCGCGCGCGGGCGGGGCCGCGGTCTTCGTCCAGCACGCCTTCGGCCGCCCGGTGCTGTCGTTCCTCGTCGGCTTCGCGATGCTGTCGGCGGGCGTGGTGTCCGCGGCCGCCCTGTCGCTGGCCTTCGCCGGGGACTACCTGGCCCAGATCGTCGACCTGCCGCGCGTCCCGGTGGCGCTGGCGTTCCTCGCCGTCGTCATGGCCCTCAACCTGCGCGGCATCCGCGACTCGCTGCGCGCCAACGTCGTCATGACACTCGTCGAGGTCGGCGGCCTCGTCCTCGTCGTCGTCCTGGCGGCCACCGTGCTCGGCAGCGGCGGCGGGGACCTCTCGCAGGCGGTCCAGCTCGAGCCCGGCTGGGCCGGCGCCAGCGCGGTCCTCGCGGCCTCGACCGTCGCGTTCTACTCCTTCGTCGGCTTCGAGGTGTCCGCCAACATCGCCGAGGAGGCCCGCGACCCCCGCCGGGACTACCCGCGCGCCCTGATCACCGCCCTGCTCGTCGCGGGCGTGCTCTACGTGCTCGTCGGCCTCGCGGTGTCCGTGGCCACCCCGGGCGGTGCGGGCTCCTCCGACGCCCCGCTGCTCGACGTCGTCGCCGCCTCGCCGGTGGGGATCCCCGCCCAGGCGTTCGCCGTCATCGCGCTCGTCGCGGTCGCCAACGGCGCCCTGCTCACCATGATCATGGCGTCGCGGCTCACCTACGGGATGGCCCGGGAGCGGCTGCTGCCCTCGGTGCTGGGCCGGACCGCGTTCGTCGACCGCGGCGAGGGCCGCGGCACCCCGGCGGTCGCCGTGGTCGTCACCACCGTCGTCGCGGGCCTGCTCGTGGCCACCGGCAGCCTGGCTACCCTCGCGGCCACGGTCGTCATGCTCCTGCTCGTCGTGTTCGCGGCGGTCAACGTCGCCGTGCTCGTCCTGCGCCGCCGGCCCGAGGAGGGCGAGCAGGACCACTTCCGCACCTGGTGGCCGGTCCCGGTCCTCGCGCTGGCCACCTGCGTCCTGCTCGCCGCCCAGCAGCCGTGGGACGTGTGGGGCAGGGCCGGGCTCATGCTCGCCGTCGGGCTCGCGCTGTACGCGCTCACCCGCCTCGCGCGGCGGGGTCGGACGGAGGAGGACGCCGAGCGGGCACGATGAGGTGATGGACGCCGCCGCTGCCGCCCCCTCCCGCTCCTCCGAGCCCGCCGGGGCACCGTCGCCGCTCGCGGGGGCTCAGATCGTCGTCGGCCTCGACGTGGGGACCACGGCCACCAAGGCCGTCGCGGTCGACCTGGGCTCGGCCTGGCAGCACGTCGCCCAGCGCGGCTACCCGTTGCTGCAGCCCGAGCCCGGGCACGCGGTGCAGGACCCGCGCGCGGTGCTCGCCGCCGTCGACGGCGCCCTGGCGGAGACCGTGGCCGCCGTGCACCGCGCCGGGGCGACGGTGCTCGCGGTGTCGGTGAGCACCGCCATGCACGGCCTCGTGGCGCTGGACGAGGACGGCGCCCCGCTCACCCGGCTGCTCACCTGGGCCGACTCCCGGTCCGCGGAGCAGGCACGCGGGCTCCGCGCCTCGGGCGAGGCGGTCGCGCTCCACCGCTCCTCGGGCACCCCGGTGCACCCGATGAGCCCGATGACCAAGCTGCTGTGGTTCTCCGCCGAGGACCCCGCCCTGCTCCGGCGGGCGCGCTGGTGGGCCGGGCTCAAGGACCTCGTGCTGCACCACCTCACCGGCCGCGTCGTCACCGAGCTGTCCTCGGCCTCCGCCAGCGGCCTGCTCGATCTGTCCAGCCGCGCCTGGGACCCCGCGGTCCTCGACCTCGTCGGGGTCTCCGCGGAGCAGCTCCCGCCCGTCCTGCCCACCACCGAGGTGCTCGGCATGGCACCGGCCGCGGCGGGGCGGCTCGGCCTGCGGACCGGGCTGCCCGTGGTCGCGGGCGCCGGCGACGGGCCGCTCGCGAACCTGGGCTCCGGCGCCGTGGCGCCCGGGGTGGCGGG
>NZ_JBBEOI010000063.1 GCF_037860755.1 Aquipuribacter hungaricus
CACCAGGTCCGCGTCGCCGCCCGGCGGCTGCGCAGCGGGCTGCGGGTGTTCCGGCCGCTGCTGCAGCGCGCCTGGGCCGACGACCTGCGCGCCGAGCTCGGCTGGCTCGCCGGGGAGCTGGGCGGCGCCCGCGACGGGGAGGTCCTGGCCGAGCGGCTGCAGGCGGCGCTCGGCGACCTGCCCGCCGAGGTGGACGCCGCGACCACCGGGGCGTGGCTGGACCGGACGCTCGCCACCGGGGCCGACGGCTCCCGCACCGCCGCGCTCGACGCCCTGGGCAGCGAGCGCTACCTCCGCCTGCTCGACCGCCTCGTCGAGGCCGCCACGACCCCCGCCGCGACCGACGCCGCCCAGGAGCCCTGCGCGGACGCCCTGCCGCCCCTGGTCGGGAAGGCGTGGCGCCGCCTCGCGCGCGAGGCCGAGGCGCTCACGCTGGAAGGCCACGACGACGACTGGCACGAGGCCCGCAAGAGCGCCAAAGCGGTCCGGTACGCCGCCGAGGCCGTCGCGCCGGCGCTGGGGAAGCCGGCCAAGAAGCTGGCCCGCCAGGTCGAGCGGGTCACCGAGCTGCTCGGCGATCACCAGGACGCCGCCGTCGCCGCCACGGCCCTGGTCCGGCTGACCGAGGCCCCCGGCACGGACGCCCGGGCGGCGTTCGGGCTCGGGGTGCTCTACGCCGCCCAGCGCGACGACGTCCGCGCCGCCCGGGAGGACTTCGTGGCCGTGTGGCCGCGGGTCGCGCACGCGAAGCACCGCCGCTGGCTGGAGCGCTGACCCGGGCGAGGGCCGGCGGTGACGCCGGGGGGCCGCGGGTGTAGATTGTGCGTCGGTTCACAAGCACGGCCGCACGACCCCGAGCAGCGTCGCTCCGACCGCCACCACACGGCCGGGACGCACGCCCCGGCTCGGGAAGGACACACCGCATGAGCGCCCAGACCACCGCCCGCCACCGCGTCGTCGTCATCGGCTCCGGCTTCGGCGGGCTGTTCGCCGTCAAGAAGCTCGCCCACGAGGACGTCGACGTCACGCTGGTGAGCCGCACGGTCCACCACCTGTTCCAGCCGCTGCTGTATCAGGTGGCCACCGGCATCCTGTCGGAGGGCGAGATCGCCCCGGCCACCCGCGAGATCCTCCGCGGCCAGCCCAACGCCCGGGTCCTGCTCGGCGACGTCCTGGACGTCGACGTCGAGGCGCGCACCGTGACCTTCGCCGGCGAGGGCACCACCACGACGCTGCCCTACGACAGCCTCGTCGTCGCCGCGGGCGCCGGTCAGTCGTACTTCGGCAACGACCACTTCGCCGAGTTCGCGCCGGGCATGAAGACCGTGGACGACGCGCTCGAGCTGCGCGGGCGCATCTTCACCGCCTTCGAGCGCGCCGAGCTCGCCAGCACGCCGGAGGAGGTCGCCCGGGCGCTGACCTTCGTCGTCGTCGGCGCCGGCCCCACGGGCGTGGAGATGGCCGGCCAGATCGCCGAGCTCGCCAACCGCACCCTGCGCGGGGAGTTCCGCAGCATCGCCCCGTCGACGAGCCGGATCCTCCTGCTCGACGCCGCCGACCGCGTCCTGCCCCCGTTCCACCCCGACCTGTCGCGCGACACCCAGGACCGGCTGCGCCAGATGGGCGTGGACGTGCGGCTCAAGACCCGCGTCACCGACCTGGACGGCACCGGTCTCACGGTCGTCACCCCCGACGGCGCGACCAAGCGCATCGAGTCCGAGACGATCATGTGGGCGGCCGGCGTCGAGGCCAACCCGCTGGGCCGGCTCGTCGCCGCCCGCACCGGGGCCGAGACCGACCGCGCCGGCCGGGTCGTCGTGGCCCCCGACACGTCCGTCCCCGGCTTCCCCGAGGTCTTCGTCGTCGGCGACCTCATGAGCCTGGACAAGCTTCCCGGCGTGGCCCAGGTCGCCATCCAGTCCGGCCAGCACGCGGCCCGCACCATCGCCGCGCGGGTCGCGGGGCGGCCGGTCCCCGGCGCGTTCCGCTACAAGGACAAGGGCTCGATGGCCACCATCAGCCGGTTCGCCGCGGTGGCCCAGGTCGGCCGGATCCGCCTGACCGGGTTCGTCGCGTGGGCGGCGTGGCTGTTCGTACACCTGCTGTACCTGATCGGCTTCAAGAACCGGGTGACCACGCTGCTGCACTGGGCGATCAGCTTCGTCGGCCGCGGCCGGACGCAGCGCGCCGTCACCAAGCAGCAGATCGTCGCGCGGACGGTCATCGACCGGGCCGAGAAGAGCGCGGGCGACCAGCGCGAGCACGACGTCTCCGGGACCGTCCGGGCCTGACACGCCCCGTCCCTTCCCCAGATCCTCACCGAGGGTCACGATGGTCCTGCCGGGTGCGACGACGCCCCGGCAGGACCACGACGGGGAGACCGGGATGAAGAGCTCGACGACGGCGGCAGCGCTCACGGTGGCTGTGCTCGGGGCGGGCGGGTCCGTCACGGCGGCGACGCTCGACCGCGGCAGCGAGGCCGGGGCCACCGGCGGACGGCACGTGGCGACGATGCGCCTGGCCGACGGGCGCGCGGTCGGGACGGTCCGGATGCAGGCCGACCGCGACGGCACGCGCGTGAGCGTGGTGCTCCGCATGCCCGACGACCTGGCCGCCGCGGGCGACACCTTCCACGGCTTCCACGTGCACGCCAACGCCGACCCGGCCAACGGCACCGGGTGCGTGGCCGACCCCACCGCCGCTCCGAGCACCTGGTTCGTCTCCGCGGACGGGCACTACAGCCAGCCGGGCGCGACCCACGGCGACCACGCGGGCGACCTGCCGGTGGTCTACGTGCAGGAGGACGGCGAGTCCCGCGCCACGTTCGTCACCGACCGGTTCACCCCGGCCGACGTCGCGGGCCGGGCCGTCATCGTCCACGCCATGCCGGACAACTACGCCAACGTGCCGGCCTCGCAGTACACGCCGACGAGCCCCGCCGCGACGGACCTCACCGCGCGCACCGGCAACGCCGGCGACCGGGTGGCCTGCGGGGTCATCAGCGGCGGCTGAGCCCTCGAGCCCGCGGGGCTTGACGAGGCCGGCTAATAATCGTAGCTTTTGGCTACACCCACTAGCCAGCTCGGAGGCTCCCATGGACCAGCACACGGACCCGACCCACCCGACCACCCAGCACCTCGCCGTCGAGGGCGGCACGCTCGCCTACGAGGTCACCGGCACCGGTCCGCTGGTCGTGCTCGCGCACGGCATGGGCGACGACCGCCGCGCCTACCGCTTCCTGGCGCCGGGCCTGGTGGCCGCGGGCTACCGGGTCGCCGCCGTGGACCTGCGCGGCTGCGGGGAGTCCAGCACCGGGTGGGCCTCGTACACGCGCACGGACATCGCCGGGGACCTGGTCGCCCTCGTCGAGCACCTGGGCGGGCCGGCGGTCCTGGTCGGCCACTCGATCTCCGGCGGGGCCGTCACCGTCGCCGCAGCCACGGCGCCCCACCTGGTCACCGCCGCGGTCGAGCTCGCCCCGTTCACGAAGACGCAGTCCCTGGGCCTGGCCGAGCTGCGCGACCGCGACTTCCGCCGCGGGATGCGCCACATGGTCACCACCGCGCTGCTCGGCAGCACGAGGTCGTGGACGCGCTACCTCGACGTCGCCTACCCGGTGACCGAGCACGGCTCCCGGCCCGCCGACCACGAGGCCCGCCTGGCGCAGGTCGCCGCCATGCTCCGCGAGCCGGGCCGGATGGCCGCCCTGAAGGGGATGGGCAGCGGCACCCCCGCCGACGCCGGCGCCGCGCTCCCCCGCGTCGCATGTCCGGTCCTGGTCGTCATGGGCGAGGAGGACCCCGACTGGGCCGACCCGCGCGCCGAGGGCGAGGCCGTCGTCGCCGCCCTGCCCGCCGGCCTGGGACGGCTCGAGGTCGTCCCTGGCTCCGGCCACTACCCCCACGCCCAGCACCCCGCCGAGGTTCTCGCGCTGGTCCTGCCGTTCCTGAGCACGGCCACCGGTGCCGCCACCACGACCACGGGCGCTGCCGGTGCCTAGGGCCGGGCTGACGCCCGCCGCGGTCGTCGCGGCCGGCGCCGACCTGGCCGACGAGATCGGCTGGTCCGACCTCACCCTCGCCCAGGTCGCCGAGCGGGTCGGGGTCCGCGCCCCGTCGCTCTACAAGCACGTGGCCAGCCAGGGCGACCTCACCCGCCGGATCGCCGCCCTCGCCCTGGCGCAGGCCGGCGCCGCGGTCGGCGCGGCCATCCAGGGCCGGTCGGGCACCGAGGCCCTCGGTGCCGCGGCCCGGGCCCTGCGCGGCTTCGTCACCTCCCACCCGGGCCGCTACGGCGCCACGGTCGGGCTGCGGACCGTCGCCGTGGGACCGGGGGACGAGCCGGACCCCGTCGCGGTCGCGGCCGCCGAGGCCCTCGAGCCGCTGCGGGCCGTGCTGCGCGGCTACGACATCGCCCCGGAGGACGAGCCCCACGCCCTGCGCGCGCTGCGCAGCGTCTTCCACGGCTTCGCCACCCTGGAGTCCGCCGGCGGGTTCCAGTACTCCGCAGACGTCGACGAGAGCTACGAGTGGCTCATCGCCATGGTCGACCGTGGCCTGCGCGGCATGTCGCCGGAGCACGCCGACCCCGCCGACCTCGCGGAGCCTGCCGACCGATGAGTCGCGGGACCCCCGCACGTCACACGGGCATGACCACCACCGACGCACCCGCGGGCACCACAGCCCAGCCCACCGACGAGCCGACCATCCAGCCGACCACCACCGGGTACGTCGAGCACGAGGGCGTCCGGCTGTACGTGGAGACCTACGGCCAGGGCGCGCCGCTCGTCCTGCTCCACGGCGGGATGCTGTCCATCGACCTGGACTTCGCCACGCTGGTCCCCGACCTGGCCCGGACCCGCACCGTCGTCGGCATCGAGCTGCAGGGGCACGGCCGCACCGCCGACACCGACCGCCCGGTCTCCTACGCCTCCCACGCGGGCGACGTCGTCGCGGTGCTGGACTCCCTGGGCCACGAGCGGGCCACCGTGCTCGGGCACAGCATGGGCGCCGGCACCGCGCTGGAGCTCGCCGTCCGCCACCCCGACCGGGTGGACGCGGTCGTCGCCGTGTCCGGCAGCGTGCGCAAGGAGGGACTGCACCCGGACCTGGGCGACCCGTCGGTGTACGCGACCTCGCCGATCATGCCGACCGCCGACGACTTCGCCGCGATGCGGGCGGAGTACGAGCGGCTCTCGCCCCACCCGGAACGCTTCGACGCGTTCATGCTCAAGCTCAACGAGGCCCAGGAGGGCTTCTTCGCCGGGTGGTCGGACGCCGAGCTGGCCGGCGTCCGCTGCCCCGTGCTGTTCGTCCAGGGCGACCGGGACTTCACCACGGTCGACCACGCGGCGCTCATGCTGCGGCTGGTCGCCGGGTCGCAGCTGGCCGTGCTGCCGGGCACGACCCACATGGACGCCACCCGCAAGCCCGACCTGCTGCTGCCGGTGCTGCACCGCTTCCTCGACGGCCTCTGACGGCCTCACCTGTCCGGCCCCCCCGGCCGGGCCATGCTCCTGACCAGGCCCCGCCGCTGACAGGGACCGGGTCAGCCCGCCGGCGGCGCCTCGGGGACGACGGCCGGCGGGGTCGCCGCCCGCAGCGGGAGCCGGACCTGGAACCGGGTGTCGCCCGGGACGCTGTGCACCCGCAGGTCGCCGCCGTGGCGCCCGACGACGATCCGGAAGGAGATGTCCAGGCCCAGGCCCGTCCCTTCGCCGACCGGCTTGGTGGTGAAGAACGGCTCGAAGATGCGCCGCTGCAGCTCCTCGGGCACGCCGGGCCCGGTGTCGCCGACCTCGACGAGCAGGCTGTCGCCGTCCCTGGCGGTGCGGACCGTCAGCGTCCCCTGCCCGGCCATCGCCCCGGCGGCGTTGTCGAGCAGGTTCGTCCACACCTGGTTGAGCTCGCCGGGGAAGCCGGGCACCGACGGCAGCGTGCGGTCGAAGTCGGTCACCACCTGCAGCCCCTGCAGCTTGCGCCCGAGCATGACCATGGTCGCCTCGAGCCCATCGTGGACGTCGAAGGTCTGCTGGGCCGAGCGGTCCATCTGCGAGTACTGCTTGGCCGCGCCGACCAGCGCGGACACCCGGCCGGTGGCGTCCTCGATCTCGGCCATCAGCTGCTCGGTCTCCAGCGAGTAGACGATCCAGCGCAGCCCGGACTCCAGCAGGTGCGCCGGGACCCGGTCGGCGAGGCCGTCCAGCCAGTCGGTCCGGATGCCGGCGGCGACCAGCGGCGGGGCCAGGTCGAACGGGCGCTGCACGTCGCGGGTGTCCATCCAGTCCACCAGCTCGTCCTCGGCGTCGCTGGCCGCGAGCGCGCTGAGCCGCGAGCCCTTGCCGGCCTGCGCGAGCGCCTCGTCCTGCAGCCCGGCGAGCGCGGTGAGGACCTTGGGCTCGATGGTGGCGTCGGCGAGCATCGCCAGCTTGTGGTGCATGGCGCGCACCCGCTCGCGCAGCGCCGAGGTGGCCCGGACCGCCGCCGCGGCGGGGTTGTTGAGCTCGTGGGTGAGCCCGGCGGTGAGGGAGCCCAGGGCGAGCAGGCGCTCGCGCTGGCCGATCACCGTCTGGCTGTTCTGCATGCCGAGGAACAGGCCCTCGAGCAGGTGCACGGCCATGGGGAACCACTCGCGGACCAGCGCGGCGAACGCGGCCCCCGGCAGCGAGAACAGCCGGCAGTCGGTCACGGCGGTGAAGGTCGCGGAGTAGGTCTTGGCCTCCTCCGGGCGGACGTAGGCCTGGGTGGCGCCGCCGTACGAGCCGACGTGGTCGGTGCGGGTGATCTCCACCTCGTCGCCCTGGACGACCCGCGTCATGGACACGGTGCCGGACAGAAGGACGTAGAAGCACTCGGCGGGCTCGCCCTCGCGGAACACGGCGGTCCCGGCGGGGACGTCGATGACGTCGCCCATCTGGGACAGGAAGTCCAGCCGGTCGTCGGTGAGCGCCTCGAAGAGGAACAGCTCGCGCAGCTGCTCGCGGGTCAGGCCAGAGGTCATGACTGCTCCAGGTAGCGGTGGGCGAGCGTGACGGCCATGGCGCCCTCGCCGACCGCGGAGGCGACGCGCTTGACCGAGGCGGCGCGGACGTCGCCGGCGACGAAGACCCCCGGCACCGACGACTCGAGGTAGTACGGGTCGCGCTGCTCGTGCCAGCGCGCGGGCCGGTGGCCGTCGACGAGCAGGTCCGGCCCGGTGAGGACGAACCCGTCCTTGTCGCGGGCGACTACGCCGTCCAACCACTCCGTGCGGGGCGCGGCGCCGATGAAGACGAACAGGTGCCCGGCCTCGACGCGCTCGGTGTGGCCGCTCACCCGGTCGCCCAGGGTGAGGGCCTCGAGGTGGTCGGTGCCGTGCGCCTCGAGCACCTCGGTGCAGCAGCGCACGTCGAGGTTGTCGATCGCCTCGACCTGCTCGATGAGGTAGCTGGACATCGACGCCTGCAGCGAGCTGCCGCGCACGAGGATCGTCACCCGGTCGGCGAAGCGGGAGAAGAAGACCGCGGCCTGCCCGGCGCTGTTGGCCCCGCCGACCACGTAGACGTGCTGCCCGGCGCAGGCGTCGGCCTCGGTGGACGCGCTGCCGTAGTAGACGCCCCGGCCGATGAGGTCGTCGGCGCCGGGGGCGGGCAGGCGGCGCCACTGCACCCCGGTCGACAGCAGCACCGACCGGGCGCTCACGGACGTGCCGTCGGCGAACCGGACCCGGCGGACCGGGCCGTCGACGTCGAGCCCGGCGACGGCGCGCGCGGTGAGCACCTCGGCGCCGAACCGGACGGCCTGCCGGCGGGCGCGGTCGGCGAGCTGGCCGCCGGATACCCCGTCGGGGAAGCCGAGGTAGTTCTCGATCCGGGAGGACTGACCGGCCTGCCCGCCGGTCGCGGACTTCTCGACCAGCACCGTGCGCAGCCCCTCGGAGGCGCCGTAGACGGCCGCGCCCAGCCCGGCGGGCCCGCCGCCGACGATGAGCAGGTCGTAGAAGTCCTCCGACGGGGTGGTCGACAGACCGGCGACCGCGGCGACGGTGGCCAGGTCCGGGCTGATGTGCGCGCCGCCCGCGGCGTCCACGAGCAGCGGCACGTCGGCCGGGTCGCAGCCGGCGGCCTCGAGCAGCCGGACGCCCTCGGGCTCGTCGGCGGGGACCCAGCGGTACGGGGCGGCGTTGCGGGCGAGGAAGTCCCGGACGACGTGGCTGGCCGCGGACCACCGGTGCCCGACCAGGCGCAGGCCCTCGACGGCCTCCTCGTGCGAGGCGGCCCAGGACTCCAGCAGCGCGTCGACGACGGGGTAGAGCTTCTCCTCCGGCGGGTCCCACGGCTTGAGCAGGTAGTGGTCGACGTCGACGACGTTGATCGCCTGGATCGCGGCGTCGGTGTCGGCGTAGGCGGTGAGCAGGGCGCGGCGGGCGCGCGGGAACAGGTCCATGGCGTGCTCGAGGAACTGGATGCCGTCCATGTCCGGCATCCGGTAGTCCGCGAGCACCGCCGCGACCGGGGTGCCCCGCAGCTTGAGCTCCTTGAGCGCCTCGATGGCCTGCTCCCCGGACTCCGCCCGCACCACGCGGTGGGTCTCGGAGTACCGCCGCCGCAGGTCGCGCGCGACGGCGCGGGACACGGACGGGTCGTCGTCGACGGTCAGCAGGACCGGGACGTGCTCGCTCGCGGGGCTCACGCGCCGGCCACCTCCACGATCTCGGAGTCGACGTAGCACCAGCGCCAGGCCTCGCCCGGCTCGTAGGAGCGGACGACGGGGTGCTCGGTGCCGCGGAAGTGGGCGGTCGCGTGCTTGTTCGGGGAGCTGTCGCAGCAGCCGACGTGGCCGCAGCCGGTGCACTGGCGCAGGTGCACCCACCGGCTGCCCGAGGCGAGGCACTCCTCGCAGCCGTCCGGGGTGGGAGCCGGCGGGACCGGCGCGGAGGTGTCGGCGAGGTGGGCGCAGGTGCTCATGGGTCCTCCGGGGGGACGTCCGGCGTGGCCGCGACCCCGTCTGGCCCGGCTGCGCGCTGATCCTCACCCCTGGGCGCGCGTGCGCGCCAGGGCCTCCCGCGGCCGTTCACCGAGGGCAGAGCCCGTGGGTACGGTCGCCCGGGTGACCGCCGCCCCCGACGCCCCCCTCACCGCGCGCACGGCCGACGACCTGCCGGTGCCCACCGGGTCCGACGTGGTGTGGACCGTCGTCGGCGGCATGGGCGGGATGCTCGTCGGGGCGGTCGCCGGGTTCGTCCCGGTCCTGCTGCTGCTCGGCGTCGCCTACGCCGCGCTCGGCCTGGTGGCGTCCCTGCTCGGCGGGGCGCTCGGTCTGTGGTTCGCCCTGGTCCGGCGGCGCGGCTGGGGTGCCCGTGAGCTCGGCCTGGTCCGCGGCACCAGGTCGCTGTGGCACCTGCTGTGGGAGGTGCCGCTGGTCCTCACGGTCGGGCTGCTGCTCACCGCCACGCTCGGGCCGCTGCTCGGCCTGTCGCCGGAGGACCCGTCGGCGTCCACCTCCGACCCGGACCTGCTCGCCACCTCGCTCACCGCGGCCCCGTGGTCGCTCGTGGTCGGCGGGCTCTGCATCGTCCTGCTGCTGCCGCTGGTGGAGGAGGTCGTGTTCCGCCGGGTGCTGCTCGGCTGGCTGGTCAGCCGGGTCCCCACGGTGGCCGCCGTGCTGCTGGTGTCGGCCGCGTTCGCCGCCGTCCACATCCTCCCGGTGGCGATCCTGTACCTGTTCTGGATGGCGATCGGGGCGGCGGTGCTCATGCTTTGCCACCGCAGCCTGTGGGCGCCGCTCGCCCTGCACGCCACCAACAACGTCCTGGCCTCGCTCGTCGCGGTCGCCGCCCTGACCGGCTGAGGCTGGGTGCTCGGGGCGCCGCGACGGCTACGCGGCGTGCGCGTGCGGTCGTCCTGGGTGGCGCCCGGGGCGATGATGGGCGGATGAGCCGGCTGACCGCCCCCACCCGACGCGCCGCCCGCCGCGCGCCGTCGCGCGTGAGCGTGCGGCCCTACCGCCGCTCCGACGACGCGGGCCTGTCGGCCGTGTGCCTGGCCACGGCCGACGAGGGGCGCGACGGCTCGGCGCTGTACGCGCGCCCGTCGCTGCCCGGCGAGGTGTACGCCCTGCCCTACGTCCGCTTCGAGCCCGACCTGTGCCTGGTCGTCGACGACGGCACCCGCGAGGGCGGGGTCAGCGGCTACGTGCTCGGCACCAGCGACACGGCGGCGTTCGAGGACTGGGCGACGCGGGCGTGGTGGCCCGGCGTCCGGTCCCGCCACCCGGTGGCCGACCAGGAGCCGGGCTCGGCCGACGCCCGGCTGGCGGCGCTGGCCGCCTCGCCGCAGCCGACCGCCCGCGCCGTGGTCGAGGCCTACCCCGCCCACCTGCACGTCGACCTGATGCCGCACGTCCAGGGGCAGGGGCTCGGCCGGCGGCTGCTCGAGGGCTTCATGCAGCACGCGCACGGGGCGGGCGCGGCCGGCGTGCACCTGGGGGTGAGCACGGGCAACGAGCGGGCGGTGGGGTTCTACGAACGGCTCGGCTTCGAGGTGCTCGAGCGGACGGAGCGCGCGCTGCTCATGGGGCGGCTGCTGCCGTAGGTCGCTGCCCCCGAGGCCGCCCAGCGACCCGGACGCGTCGAGGCGGACAGGCCTGCGTCATCCCGGTCCCTACAGGTGGGGCTGCAGCGAGTCCACGGTCAGGACTGAACGTGTGTCCGGGCTGAACAGGTGTTCAGGCGCGAGCTTGACGACCTGGCGGCTCCCAGCCCGGTCGGACGAGGACGCCGACGCAGACGGCCCTCTCCCGGTGCGGGAGGGGGCCGTCTGGTCGTGCTGGTCGAGGCGGTCAGGCGTCGAGCGCGTCGGCGATCCGGTCCTGGGCGGACGCCTCGTCACGGCGGGACAGCCGGCGCAGGGTCCGGGCCAGGCCGCGGCGGGCCCAGGCGTCGGTCGGGTCGAGCTCGACGAGGGTGCGGAACGCCGTCTCGGCCCGCCCGAGCTGGGCGGAGTCGAAGCAGGCGCGGGCCAGGTCGGTGTGCACCGCCCGGTCCGTGGGCGCGAGGGCAGCGGCCTGCGTCAGCATGCCGGCCGCCGTCGTCGGGTCACCGGCGGCGAGGAACATCCGTCCGCGGGTGACGACGTCATAGAGGTCAGGCTGCATGGTCATGCCCCCACAACCGGGCGTGGAGGCGCTTTCTTCCCGGTACCTGAGCGGCCTCGGCTCAGGTCCGCAGCACGCCGCGGCTGAGCACGATCGCGCTCTTGGTGCGGACCACGGCGGGGTCGGCGCCGATCCGCTCGAGCACCCGCTCGAAGTCGTGGACGCTCGTCGCGCGGACGTGGACGAGCGCGTCGGCCTCGCCGGAGATGGTCGCGGCGGACACCACCTGCGGGTGCCGGGCGGCCACGGCGAGCACCTGCGCCGGCGTCGAGCTCGGCGCGCACCACAGCTCGACGTAGGCCTCGGTGGTCCAGCCGAGCGCCTCGGGGTCGACGACCGCGGTGAAGCCGGTGATGACGCCGGCGTCGAGCATCCGGTCCACCCGCCGCTTAACCGCGGACGCCGACAGCCCGACCGCGGCCCCCACGGTGGCGAAGGAGGCGCGCCCGTCGTCGCGGAGGCGGACCACGATCTGCTCGTCGATGTCGTCGATGCGCACAGCCCCATCCTGCACGCAACGAACCGGTGCTGATGTCCGATCACACGCACGGTCCGTGCGCCAGACCGCACCGACTGGCCCTGACGGTTGCGTCGGCGCGGACGTACCGTCGTGGGGTGACCGCCGTGATGCCCGGGGAGCTGCTGGCCCCCGACCCCTCCCCCGTCGAGCGCGTGGCCGTGCGCCGCCGCTTCCTCATGTGCTCCCCCGTGCACTTCGCCGTGGAGTACGCCATCAACGCCTGGATGACCCCGGGCGTCGCCGTCGACACCGCCCTTGCCGTGCGGCAGTGGGAGGGCCTGCGGGACACCTACCGCGCCCTCGGCCACGAGGTCCTCGAGCTGGAGCCGGTCCCCGGCCTGCCCGACATGGTGTTCGCGGCCAACGGGGCCTTCGTCGTCGACGGCCACGCGGTCGGCGCGCGGTTCGCCCACCCCGAGCGCGCCGGCGAGGCCCCCGCGCACGCGGCGTGGCTGCAGGCGGCCGGCTTCGGCGAGGTGAAGCCCACCGCGGACGTGCACGAGGGCGAGGGCGACCTCACCGTCGTCGGCGACCTGGTCCTGGCCGGCACCGGCTTCCGCACCCAGCGCGGCGCCCACGCGGAGATCCAGGAGCGCACGGGCCGCCCGGTCGTCAGCCTCGACCTGGTGGACCCGCGCTTCTACCACCTGGACACCGCGCTGTTCCCGCTCGACGACACCACGGTCGCCTGGTACCCGGGGGCGTTCTCGCCCGGCTCGCAGGCCGTGCTGCGCCGGCTGTTCCCGGACGGGCTGGAGGCGACCGAGGCCGACGCGCTCGTGCTGGGCCTGAACTCCGTCAGCGACGGCCGGCACGTCGTGCTGCCGGCCGCCGCGACCGCCCTGGCCGCCGCGCTCGATCAGCGGGGCTTCGTCGTGGTGCCCGTGGAGCTGGGCGAGCTGCTCAAGGGCGGCGGCGGCCCCAAGTGCTGCACCTCGGAGCTGCGGGGCTGAGCTGCGGGGCTGAGCCAGGCGGGTCCGGGGCGGCGGGTCCGCCCCGGACCGCCGGCGCCTACTCGGCGAGGCCCTGGGCGCTGCCGACCAGCGGCTCGCCCTCGTAGTCGGCGACCAGGCAGAGGATCTCGCGGTCCCCGTCCGCCCAGCTGTCCGAGGTCGGGGTGAGGGAGCCGTAGCCCAGCCGCGAGTCCTCGTACGCGAGCCCGACGAACGGTTCGAAGGCGTCGAAGCAGATCTCGTCGGCCGCGGCGGTGACCTCCTCCTCGCCGGGGAAGTCCCCGTCGGGCAGGTCCTCCGCGTGGTACGCCTCGTTGTCGTGCGGGCCGGAGCACGGCACGGCCTCGACGCTCAGCAGCTCATCGGCCCCGTCGTCGGGGTCGTTGGTGCAGTCGCCGACGGCGATGGCGAAGACGTCCGCGCTCTCCTCGGTCGCGACGATCGCGCCGGCGTCGTCGCGCTCCGGCTCCGAGGCGGCCGAGCACCCCGCCAGGACGAGGGCCCCGGCGGCGAGGGCGAGGACGTGGACGGGCAGGCGGGCGGGGGTGCGCATGGGGACCTCGGGTTCGTGGGCGGACGCCGCGGGACCGCGGGCTCTGGCTGCACGGTGGCAGCGCCCGCGGTCCCGCATGACGGGTCCCGCCCGCCCTCACCCGCTCAGGCGATCTCGCGCCGCTGCAGCCGCAGCCAGCCCAGCAGGGCCGGGACGCCCGCCCAGATCGCGGTGACGCTGGCGACCCTGGCCCACTGCTCCCCCTCGAGGGTGCCGGCCATCATGAGCGGCGCGGTCCCGGTGCCCAGGTCCACCCAGGCCCCGACGTCCTGCAGCGAGGGTACGAACAGCAGCACCGGCGCGAGCAGGGACGGCACGAGCAGGTAGGTGACGATCGCGAGGGGGGTGCTCTGGCAGAGCAGCCCGAAGCCGACGCCCACCAGGACGTAGACCACCTGCAGGACGAGCACCTGCAGCAGCACGGCAGGCTCGACCGACCAGCCGCCGAGCCGGCCCGCGAGGTCGAGGACGCCGGCCGCGGCGACGGTCAGCACGCCCGTGAGCAGGGTCCCCGCGACGGCCAGAAGGACGGCGGCCGCGGTCTTGGCCACCACCACCCGTCCGCGCGACGGCACGAGCGCGAAGGTCGTGAGGACGCTGCGGGTGGAGAACTCCCCCGACAGCAGCAGCACCCCGAGCACCGGCAGGAGCAGCGACACCGGCAGCAGGGCCGTGGTGAGCAGGAACGGCAGGTCGGCGTCCTCCCCGGCGGGCGGGAACGACGCCCCCAGGGCGAGCGCCCCCAGCACGAGGACGAGCGTGGCGACGAGGAGCCAGCGACCGGTGACCGTGTCCACGGCCTTGCGCAGCTCGACGGCCACCAGCCGCGGCAGGGGCGGGGCCGGGACGTCGAGGCCGGCCGGTCGGCGAGCCGGCGGCCCGGTCGGGGCCACGTGGCCGGGCGCGGCCGGGGGGACGGGCGGGGGGACGGCGGACAGCGGGGCGGGCGTGCTCGTGCTCATCGGGAGGCTCCGTCGCGAGAGGTGGCGGACGTGGGGGCGGGCATGGGGAGGGACGTCGTGGTCGGGAGGGGGCGGGCGGCCGCGGTGAGGCCGAAGTAGTACTCCTCGATGTCGTCGTGGCCCTGCAGCAGCACCCGGGTCTCCCCGGCGGCGCGGACCGTGCCGCCCGCGATGACGACGAGCCGGTCGGCGACCGCCGCGACCTCGCCGAGCAGGTGCGAGGACAGCAGCACCGTGCCGCCGCCGTCGGCGAACTGCCGCAGCAGCCCGCGCATCCACCGGATGCCGTCCGGGTCGAGGCCGTTCGCGGGCTCGTCGAGGACGAGGACCTCGGGGTCGCCGAGCAGGGCCTGGGCCAGGCCGAGCCGCTGCCGCATCCCCAGGGAGTAGCGGCCCACGCGCTTGCGGGCGGCGCTGCCGTCCAGGTCGACGAGGTCGAGCATCTCGTCCACCCGGCCGCGGGGGACACCGAGGACGTCCGCGGAGACCCGCAGGGTCTCGCGCCCGGTGCGCCCGCCGTGCTGTGCGGAGGCGTCGAGCATGACCCCGACGACGCGGCCGGGGTTCGGCAGCCGGCGGAACGGCACCCCGGCGACCGTGGCCCGGCCGGCGTCGGGGGTGCTGAGGCCGCAGAGCATGCGCAGGGTGGTCGACTTCCCGGCGCCGTTCGGGCCGAGGAACCCGGTGACCGTCCCGGGCGGGCAGGTGAACGACACGTCGTCCACGACGGTGGCGGCGCCGTAGCGCTTGCTGAGGTTCTCCGTGGTGATCATGGTGTCGAGCCTGTCCGGGCGGGCCGGTCGCCCGCGTCGGCCGGCGGTCTCGGCCCGAGGTCCGTCGGTCGCGACCCTCGCCCGGCGACGGTCCGGTCGGCGGGGCAGGCATCGACCTCCGGACCGGGCCGCAGCGACCTTCGGCCCTGCCGCACGGACGTCCCCGGCTCCTACGCTGCCCCCCGTGACGCTCGCCGGGACGACCAGCACCGCCGTGGCCGGCGGACCGCTGGCCGCCGACGGGTCGCCGCACCGCGCGCGCCGGACCCGCCGCGACTGGGTCGTCGACTCGGTCGTCTTCCTCGTCGCCGGGCTCGCCTCGCTGCTCACCCTCGCCCTGTCCACGGTGCCGGTGGAGGGCAGCGGGTTCCGGCGGCCGTCGGAGGCCGAGCTGTGGCTCGACGTGGTGCTGGGCCTGGCCTGCCTGGTCGCACTGTGGTGGCGGCGCCGCTACCCCGTCACCCTCGCCGTGCTTACCGCGTTTGCCGCGGTGCTGTCGGCCTTCGCCGGCGGACCGGCCACGGTCATGCTCCTCACCGTCGCGGTCCACCGGCGGTGGCCGTGGGCGCTGCTCGTCGGCGCGGTCAACGTGGTCGCGTCGCTGGTCTTCGTCCTGTGGTGGGGCGACGAGACGATGGGCTGGCTCGCCTGGCTGACCATCACCGGCTTCGGCACCCTCCTGACCGTCGCCCTCATCGGCTTCGGGATGTTCCTGCGGGCCCGCCGGCAGCTGCTGGCCACGCTGCGCGAGCGCGCCGACCGGGCCGAGGCCGAGCAGCGGCGGGCCGCCGACGCCGCGCGCCAGGGCGAGCGCACCCGGATCGCCCGGGAGATGCACGACGTCCTGGCGCACCGGATCTCGCTGGTGAGCATGCACGCCGGCGCCCTGGAGTACCGCGGCGACGCCTCGCCGGAGGAGGTGGCGACGGCCGCCGGGGTGATCCGGGACAACGCCCACCGCGCGCTCGTCGACCTGCGCGAGGTCATCGGTGTCCTGCGCGGCGGCGAGGCCGGCACCGACAGCGACGACGGCACGTCCACCTCCCGGCCCCAGCCGACGCTCGACGAGCTCGACGGCCTGCTGGAGGAGACCCGCGCCGCGGGCATCACCGTGCGGGCCGAGGTCGACCTGGCCGACGTGCCGCTGCCGGCCACGACGGGGCGCACGGCCTACCGGGTGCTGCAGGAGGGTCTGACGAACGCGCGCAAGCACGGCCGCGGCGCCGCCGTCACCGTGTGCGTGCGCGGCACCCCCGCCGACGGGCTGGCGCTGGAGGTCCGGAACTCCCTGCGACCCGGCGCCATCGCCGCGGCCGGCGCCGGCGCACCGCGCGGGGCG
>NZ_JBBEOI010000064.1 GCF_037860755.1 Aquipuribacter hungaricus
CTCCGACTTGTCCCGGGGGGGCGGGCGCGCTCGCCGCCCGGCTGGCCGAGGGCGTGCGCTCCACCCGCTGAGACCGCCCGTCCACGCTCTGGGACGACCCGCCCCGGGCGACCGGGCGCGCGTCACCCTCCGGTGACGCGGCGCCTGCCGCGGGACCGACGCCGGGCGGCCGGACCGCCTGCGTACCCTGGACCTGCCCGATCTGCCTCGCAGCGCGCGGTCCCTCCTGCGCCCCACGACACGACTGCCCGAGCACCAGCACAGACCGGACGGTGAGCATGACGACGTCGGCCTTCCAGCGCTTCGGCCCTCGGCCCCACGAGGGTCTCTACGACCCCGCCAACGAGCACGACGCCTGCGGTGTGGCGTTCGTCGCCACCCTGCGCGGCACCGCCGGGCACGACATCGTCGAGCACGCGCTCACGGCGCTGCGCAACCTGGACCACCGCGGTGCCGTCGGCTCCGAGCCCGACACCGGGGACGGCGCCGGCATCCTCACCCAGCTGCCCGACGCGTTCCTCCGCGAGGAGGCCGCCGCGCTCGGCGTCACCCTGCCCGAGCCCGGCCGCTACGCCGTCGGGACCGCGTTCCTGCCGCAGGAGGCCGACGACCAGCGCCTCGCGGTGACCGCCGTCGCGACCGTCGCGGAGCAGGAGGGCCTGCGCGTCCTCGGCTGGCGCGACGTCCCCGTCGGGGCCGACCTCGTCGGTCCCACGGCGCGCTCCGTCATGCCCGTGTTCCGCCAGGTGTTCCTCGCCGCCGAGCCGGGCGGGCCCGCCGAGGGCCTGTCGGGCCTGGCGCTGGACCGGTACGCCTTCTGCGTCCGCAAGCGCCTGGAGAACGACCACGGCGTGTACTTCCCGTCGCTGAGCAGCCGCACCATGGTCTACAAGGGGATGCTCACCACCGGGCAGCTCGAGCCGTTCTTCCCGGACCTGTCCGACCGCCGGTTCACCACCGAGCTGGCCCTGGTCCACTCACGCTTCTCCACCAACACGTTCCCGTCGTGGCCCCTGGCGCACCCGTTCCGCCTCATCGCCCACAACGGCGAGATCAACACCGTGCGCGGCAACCGGAACTGGATGCGGGCGCGGGAGTCGACGCTGGCCAGCGACGTCATCCCCGGCGACCTCGAGCGGCTGTTCCCCGTCAACTCCGTCGGGGCCTCGGACTCCGCGAGCTTCGACGAGGTGCTCGAGCTGCTGCACCTCGGCGGCCGGTCGCTGCCCCACGCGGTGCTCATGATGATCCCGGAGGCGTGGGAGAACCACGCCGAGATGGACCCCGCCCGGCGCGCGTTCTACGACTACCACTCCGACATCATGGAGCCCTGGGACGGACCCGCCTCGGTGACCTTCACCGACGGCACCGTCATCGGGGCGGTGCTCGACCGCAACGGCCTGCGCCCCGCCCGCTGGTGGGTCACCAGCGACGGCCTGGTCGTCATGGCCAGCGAGAGCGGCGTGCTCGACATCGCGCCCGACCGCGTCGTCCGCAAGGGCCGGCTCCAGCCGGGACGGATGCTGCTCGTCGACACCGGCCAGGGCCGGATCATCGACGACACCGAGGTCAAGACCGAGCTGGCCGCCGAGCAGCCGTACGCGCGCTGGCTCGAGGAGAACCGGATCACCCTCGAGCAGCTGCCCGAGCGGGTCCACGTCGTCCACCCGGCCGCCTCGGTGACGCGCCGCCAGCAGACCTTCGGCTACACCGAGGAGGAGCTGCGCGTCCTCCTGGCGCCGATGGCCGCGAACGCCGCCGAGCCGATCGGCTCCATGGGCACCGACACGCCGCCCGCGGTGCTGTCCGAGCGTCCCCGGCTGCTGTTCGACTACTTCACGCAGCTGTTCGCCCAGGTGACGAACCCGCCGCTGGACGCCATCCGCGAGGAGCTCGTCACGAGCCTGCGCGGCGCCATAGGGCCCGAGCTCAACATCCTCGACGCGACGCCGGCGCACTGCCGGATGGTCGTGCTCCCGTTCCCGGTCATCGACAACGACGAGCTGGCCAAGATCGTCCACCTCGAGGGCGAGGACGGTGCCGCGGCGACCGCCGTGGTCCGCGGGCTGTACGACGTCCACGGCGGCGGCGCGGCGCTCGAGGCCCGCCTCGACGAGATCTGCGCCGAGGTCGACCGGGCGCTCGCGGACGGCGCGCAGTTCGTCGTGCTGTCCGACCGGGACTCCACCGCCGACCTCGCGCCCATCCCGTCGCTCCTGCTCACCGGCGCGGTCCACCACCACCTCATCCGCACCCGCGCCCGCACCCGGGTCGGGCTGCTCGTCGAGGCCGGCGACGTGCGCGAGGTCCACCACTGCGCCCTGCTCGTCGGCTACGGCGCCGCGGCGATCAACCCCTACCTGGCGATGGAGTCCGTGGAGGACCTGGTCCGGCGCGGCACGATCGAGGTCGACGCGACGACCGCCGTCCGCAACCTCATCAAGGCGCTCGGCAAGGGCGTGCTCAAGGTGATGTCCAAGATGGGCATCAGCACGGTCGCCTCCTACCGCGGCGCCCAGGTGTTCGAGGCGCTGGGTCTCGGCCAGGAGCTCGTCGACCGGTACTTCACGGGCACGACGAGCCAGCTCGGCGGCATCGGCCTGGAGGTCGTCGCCGAGGAGGTCGCCCGCCGCCACGCGGTCGCCTACCCGCCCGAGGGCGCCCCGGCGACCCGGATGCTCGCCCAGGGCGGGGAGTACCAGTGGCGCCGCGACGGCGAGGTGCACCTGTTCGACCCCGACACGGTGTTCCGGCTGCAGCACTCCACCCGCGCCCAGCGCTACGACGTGTTCAGCCAGTACTCCCGCTCGGTCGACGAGCGCTCCCAGCGCCTCGGCACCCTGCGCGGGCTGTTCGAGCTGCGCCCGGCGGCCGGCGGGCCCGTCCCGCTGGAGGAGGTGGAGAGCGTCGAGGCGATCATGACGCGCTTCGCCACCGGCGCCATGAGCTTCGGCTCCATCAGCCCCGAGGCCCACGAGACGGTCGCCGTCGGCATGAACCGGGTCGGCGGGCGCTCCAACACCGGCGAGGGCGGCGAGGCCGTCGAGCGGCTCCTCGACCCGGCCCGGCGCAGCTCGGTCAAGCAGGTCGCCTCCGGGCGGTTCGGCGTGACGAGCATGTACCTCACCCACGCCACGGACATCCAGATCAAGATGGCGCAGGGGGCCAAGCCCGGCGAGGGCGGCCAGCTGCCCGGCCACAAGGTCTACCCGCTCATCGCCGAGATCCGGCACTCCACGCCGGGCGTCGGGCTCATCTCCCCGCCGCCGCACCACGACATCTACTCCATCGAGGACCTCGCCCAGCTGATCCACGACCTCAAGAACGCGAACCCGCAGGCGCGGATCCACGTCAAGCTGGTCAGCGAGATCGGCGTCGGCACGGTGGCGGCGGGCGTCTCCAAGGCCCACGCCGACGTCGTCCTCGTCTCCGGGCACGACGGCGGCACCGGGGCCTCGCCGCTGACGAGCCTCAAGCACGCCGGCGCGCCGTGGGAGCTCGGCCTGGCCGAGACCCAGCAGACGCTCATGCTCAACGGGCTGCGCGACCGGATCACCGTCCAGGTCGACGGGGCCATGAAGACCGGTCGCGACGTCGTCGTGGCGGCGCTGCTCGGCGCGGAGGAGTACGGCTTCTCCACCGCCCCGCTCATCGTCTCCGGCTGCATCATGATGCGGGTCTGCCACCTCAACACCTGCCCGGTGGGCGTCGCGACGATGGACCCGCGGCTGCGCGCCAAGTTCAGCGGCACGCCCGAGTTCGTCGAGACGTTCTTCCGCTACGTCGCCACCGAGGTGCGCGAGCACCTGGCCTCGCTGGGGCTGCGCTCGGTGGAGGAGGCGGTCGGCCGCGTCGACCTGCTCGACACCCGGCGCGCGGTCGAGCACTGGAAGGCCGACGGGCTGGACCTCACGCCGATCCTCCACCAGGCCGACGTCCCCGCGGGCGCCCCCCGGCACCGGACCGTGGCTCAGGACCACGGCCTGGAGAAGGCGCTCGACGTCACCCTCATCCAGATGTCGGGCGACGCCCTCGAGCGGGGCGAGCCGGTGCGGATCGACGTCCCGGTGCGCAACATCAACCGGACGGTCGGCACGATGCTCGGCCACGAGGTGACGCTGCGCCACGGCGAGCACGGCCTGCCCGACGACACCATCGACGTCACGCTCACCGGCTCCGCGGGCCAGTCGCTCGGGGCGTTCCTGCCCCGGGGGATCACGCTGCGGCTGTGGGGCGACGCCAACGACTACGTGGGCAAGGGCCTGTCGGGCGGGCGCGTCGTCGTCCGGCCGCACCGCGGCACCCGGTTCAACACCCAGCGCAACATCATCGGCGGCAACGTCATCGCCTACGGCGCGACCAGCGGCGAGATCCTCATCCAGGGCGAGGTGGGGGAGCGGTGCTGCGTGCGCAACTCCGGGGCCACCGTCGTCGTGGAGGGCGTGGGGGACCACGGCTGCGAGTACATGACCGGCGGGACCGTGGTCGTCCTCGGGCGGACCGGCCGGAACTTCGCGGCCGGCATGTCCGGCGGCGTGGCCTACGTGCTCGACCTGCGCGAGGGCCGGGTCAACCGGGAGCTCGTCGACATCGAGCCGGTCGACGACGCCGACGTGGAGCTCCTGCTGCCGCTGCTGCGCCGCCACGTGGAGGAGACCGGCTCGCTGGTCGCCGAGGACCTCGTCGTGGAGCCGGACGTGCTGCGGGCCCGGCTGCGCAAGGTGGTCCCGCGCGAGTACCGGCGCGTCACCCAGGTGCTGGCCGACGCCGCCGCGGAGGGCCTGGACCCCCGCGGCGACGAGGTCTGGACCCGGATCGTCGCCCCCGCCCGCTGACCACGTGAACAGCAGGTGAACAGCGCCCGCGCCCAGGTCCGCCGGTCGGACCTGGGCGCGGGCGCACCTGCGCGCGGGCACTAGCGTGGGACCCATGCGCCGCGCCAAGATCGTCTGCACCCTGGGCCCCGCCGTCGCCGGCCGGGACAACATCCGCCGCCTCGTGGAGGCCGGGATGGACGTCGCCCGGATGAACTTCAGCCACGGCGACCACTCCGACCACGAGGCCAACTTCGCCGACGTCCGGGCGGCCGCCGAGGCCACCGGGCGCAACGTCGCCATCCTGCTCGACCTGCAGGGCCCCAAGATCCGCATCGGCCGCTTCACCGAGGGCTCCGTCGAGCTCACGGTCGGCGAGCAGTTCGTCATCACCACCGAGGACGTCCCCGGCGACGTCCACCAGGTGTCGACCACGTACCAGGGCCTGCCGGGCGACGTCTCCGCCGGGGACGACATCCTCGTCGACGACGGCCGCCTCGCCTTCAAGGTCCTCTCCGTCGACGGCCCCCGCGTCACCACCGAGGTCGTCGTGGGCGGCAAGGTGTCCAACAACAAGGGCGTCAACCTGCCCGGCGTCGCGGTGAGCGTCCCCGCCCTCACCGAGAAGGACATCGAGGACCTGCGCTTCGGGCTGTCCCTCGGCGTCGACATCGTCGCGCTGTCGTTCGTCCGCGACGCCGTGGACGCCGACGGCGTCCGCGCGATCATGGACGAGGTCGGCGTCCGCCTGCCCGTCATCGCCAAGGTCGAGAAGCCGCAGGCGGTCGAGCACCTGCGCGAGGTCGTCGACGCCTTCGACGGGATCATGGTCGCCCGCGGCGACCTGGGCGTCGAGCTGCCCCTGTACGAGGTGCCGCTGGTCCAGAAGCTCGCGGTCGAGCTCGCCCGCCGGCAGGCCAAGCCGGTCATCGTCGCCACGCAGATGCTCGAGTCGATGATCACCAACCCGCGTCCCACGCGCGCCGAGGCCAGCGACGTCGCCAACGCCGTCCTCGACGGGGCCGACGCGGTCATGCTGTCCGGCGAGACCAGCGTCGGGGCCTACCCGTTCGACACGGTCCGCACCATGGCCGACATCATCCGCAACACCGAGGAGCACGGCCTGGACCGGATCGCGCCCCTGGGCACGGCCCCCCGGACGAAGGGCGGCGCCATCACCCGCGCCGCGGCCGAGATCGGCACCACGCTCGGCGTGAAGTACCTGTGCTGCTTCAGCCAGTCCGGCGACTCCGCCAAGCGGATGTCGCGCCTGCGCAGCAGCATCCCGCTGCTGGTCTTCACGCCCTCGGCCGAGGCCCGCCGCCAGCTCGCGCTGTCGTGGGGCGTCGAGGCGCTGCTCGTGCCGACGGTCCAGCACACCGACGACATGGTCCGTCAGGTGGACACGTCGCTGCTGGAGAGCGGCCTCGGTGCCGTGGGCGACGAGGTCGTCATCGTCGCCGGGTCGCCCCCCGGCATCCCCGGCTCGACCAACGCGCTGCGGGTGCACCGGGTCGGCGACGCCGTCGCCGCGGTGGCCCCGGCCTACGAGGGCTGACACCAGCACCCCGCCCGCACGCCCGGGCGGACGGGACAGCCCCGGCCACCGTGAGGTGGCCGGGGCTGTGTCGTCGGTACCGGCGGCGGGAATCGAACCCGCACGCCCTCGCGGGCAGCGCATTTTGAGTGCGCCGTGTCTACCGTTCCACCACGCCGGCCCTGCCGGGCGGGAGCCGCCCGGGGTCGGCGCGCACCGGGCGCGCCCGACCGGCCGCTAGGCTACCGCCGTGGCTGACAGCGACGAGGCGCCAGGTGTGGACGACCCCTTCCTCCCCCCGCGGAGGGACCCCGGCGACCAGCCCGAGGCCCCTGCGGCGCCGTCCTCCGGGCGCCGGCGCGTGGTCGTCGCCGAGGACGAGGCGCTGACCCGTCTCGACCTCGTCGAGATGCTCACCGAGGCCGGCTACGACGTGGTCGGCGAGGCCGGCGACGGCGAGAGCGCCATGCGCCTGGCCGAGGAGCAGCGCCCCGACGTGGTCGTGCTCGACATCAAGATGCCCAAGCTCGACGGGATCAGCGCGGCCGAGCGGATCGCCGCCGCGCGCATCGCCCCGGTCGTCCTGCTCACGGCCTTCAGCCAGACCGAGCTCGTGGAGCGGGCGCGCGACGCCGGCGCCATGGCCTACGTCGTCAAGCCGTTCACCGCGGCCGACCTGCTGCCCGCGCTGGAGATCGCCGTCAGCCGGCACTCCGAGCTGCTGCAGCTCGAGGACGAGGTCGCCGACCTGGCCGACCGGCTCGAGACCCGCAAGCTGGTCGAGCGCGCCAAGGCGGCGCTGCAGTCGACGTACGGCATGAGCGAGCCCGAGGCGTTCCGCTGGATCCAGAAGACGTCGATGGACCGCAGGCTCTCCATGCGCGAGGTCGCCTCCGGCGTGCTGGCCGCCGCGGCGGGCGCGCCCAAGCAGGGCGGTCGCTGAGGGTCACCCTCCGGGGACGGCGTGGTGGGAGCGGGCCCACCGACGTCGTCGCAGGTCACGAACCTGCAACGCCTCGGTAAAGGGTGCGCGGCGACCGGTGACGCCGACCGGTCGGTCGGCTACGTTGCGGTGCAAGAGCCCACCGACCGGTGGGGTCGGTCCTTGCCCGAAGGAGCACACCACATGATCCGACGCAGTCGTGGATGGCAGCCCGTCGCCGTCCTCGGTATCGCCGGTCTCGCCCTCGCCGCGTGCGGTGGCGGCGACGCCGAGACCGAGACCCCTGACGCAGGCACCACCGCCGAGGACACCGCGGCGGCAGCCCCCGAGCCCTCGGACTCCGGTTCTGAGCCCGCTGCCGGCTCCGGTGGCGGCGACGGCACCCTGACCATCGGGACGCTGCTCCCCGAGACCGGCAGCCTCGCCTTCCTCGGGCCGCCCGAGTTCGCGGGCGTCGACCTGGCGATCCAGGAGATCAACGCGGCCGGCGGTGTGCTCGGCCAGGACGTCGCCAAGATCGACGGCGACTCCGGTGACACCACCACCGACATCGCCACCCAGACCGCCACGCGGCTCATCGGCGAGGGCGTCGACGCCATCGTCGGCGCGGCCTCCTCCGGCGTGTCGTTCACGGTCATCGACCAGATCACCGGCGCGGGTGTCGTGCACTACTCGCCCGCCAACACGAGCCCCGACTTCACGGACTACGACGACAACGGGCTGTACTTCCGCACCGCCCCGTCCGACGTCCTCCAGGGCCGCGTCCTCGGTGACCTGCTCGTGCAGGACGGCTGCCTCGACGCCGCCGTCGTCTCCCTCGACGACCCGTACGGCACGGGCCTCACGGAGAACCTCGTCACCTCGCTGCAGGCCGGCGGCGGCGACCTCGTGGCCGACCCGATCCTCTACCCCGAGGGCACGGACAACTTCTCCGCGCAGGTGACCCAGGTCGCCGACTCCGGCGCGGAGTGCGTCGTCCTCATCGGCTTCGCCGAGACCGCCCAGATCGTCCAGGAGATGGTCGCCCAGGGCCTGCCGCCGAGCGGCACCCCGACCTACTTCGTCGACGGCAACCTCTCCAACTACGGCGAGGACCTGCCGGCCGGCGTGCTCGAGGGCAGCAAGGGCACGCTCCCGGGCGCCGAGGCGTCCGAGGAGTTCCAGGCCCGCCTGCTCGAGGTGGACCCGGAGCTCGGTGACTTCTCCTACGCGGCGGAGTCCTACGACGCCGTCGTCACCATCGCCCTGGCCGCCATCGCGGCCCAGAGCGACTCCGGCACCGACATCGGGGCTGCGCTGCCCGACGTCACGCGCGGCGGCGAGAAGTGCACCGACTTCGCCGCCTGCTTCGCCCTGCTCGAGGCCGACCCGGCCGCCGACATCGACTACGACGGCGTCTCCGGCCCGATCGAGATGTCCGACGCCGGTGACCCGACCGAGGCCACCATCGGCATCTTCCAGTACGGCGCCGACAACAACTACACCCGCGTCGACAGCCTCTCCGGCACCATCTGAGACGCTGTGAGCCAGCCCCCCGGGGCTGACTGACGCACCGCAGGAAGGCCCCTCACCCTCGCGGGTGGGGGGCCTTCCTGCGTCCGGCCCCGTGCGTCCGCGTCCCCCTGCCCTCTCGAACTCCGGCTCGCCAGGTGCGGTGGTCGCGGTCGGCCTCCGCAGGGGTGTGGCGCCGGCGCGTGATGCAAGATCGCGCCACAGCGGCACAAGGGAGGCCGGCTCAGGGCCCGTCAGTCCTCAGGACAGCCCTCCCTTGTGCTCGAGGGGTCCCTGGTCCTTGCTCCCTGGTCTATCAGCGCCGGACGCTCAGGTGGTCGCGGCAGGCCCGCCGGGCGCTGCGGCGGGCGGACCGGCCGGGCAGCACGACGCCCGGCCCTCCGTGGGGAGGACCGGGCGCGAGGTACGGGGAGCGGTGCTGAGGTGCCGGTCAGTCGACCTTGGCCAGCGTGCCGAGGTAGAGCTCGATGACCTTGGGGTCCTTCGCCAGCGAGCGGCCGGTCCCCGTGTAGGCGTTCCGGCCCTGGTCCAGGACGTAGCCGCGGTCGCAGATCTGGAGGCAGCGGCGGGCGTTCTGCTCGACCATGACGACCGAGACGCCGGTCTTGTTGATCTCCCGGGTGCGCAGGAACACCTCGTCCTGCTTGGCGGGGGACAGGCCCGCCGAGGGCTCGTCGAGCAACAGGACGCTCGGGTCCATCATGAGCGCGCGGCCCATGGCCACCATCTGCCGCTCGCCGCCGGACAGCGAGCCCGCGCGCTGGGCGCGCCGCTCGCCGAGGGTCGGGAACAGGTCGGTGACGGTCGCGAACCGGTCCTTGAACTTCTTGGGCGCCTGGTAGCAACCCATCTGCAGGTTCTCCTCGATGGTGAGCGAGGGGAACACGTTGTTGGTCTGCGGCACGAAGCCGACGCCCCGGGTGACGAGCTTGTTGGCCTTGAACCCGGTGATGTCGTCGCCCCGCAGGGTGACCGAGCCGTCGCGGACCTTGACCAGGCCGAACATGGCCTTGAGCAGCGTCGACTTGCCGGCACCGTTCGGGCCGATGATGCCGACCAGCTCGCCGGGGGCGACGTACAGGTCGGTCCCGTTGAGGATGTTCACGCCGGGCAGGTAGCCCGCCACCAGCTCGTCGACCCGGAGGATCGCGTCCGCGGCGCCGGCGACGTGGGCGTCGCGGCCCACGACGGTGGAGCCGCTCGTCGTCGGGGTGCTCATCGGGTCCCGCCCTCCGTGCTCGTCGCGCCGTGACCGTCGACGGGCGGGGTGCCCGCCGGGTCCTCCTCGTGCCGGTAGTGCAGGTGGTCCTCGTCGAGCGGGTCGTCGTCGCCCAGCGGCTCGTCGTGGTGCCCGCCCAGGTAGGCGTCGATGACGGCCGGGTCGGCCATGACGGTGTCCGGGGGGCCCTCGGCGACGATGGTGCCCTGCGCCATGACGATGACCCAGTCGGAGATGTCGCGGACCATGTCCATGTCGTGCTCGACGAACAGCACGGTCATGCCCTGCTCGCGCAGGTCCTTGACGTGGCCGAGCAGGGACTGGGTGAGCGCGGGGTTCACGCCGGCCATGGGCTCGTCGAGCATGACCATCTGCGGCTCGCTCATGAGCGCCCGCGCCATCTCCAGCAGCTTGCGCTGGCCGCCGGACAGCGAGCCGGCGAAGTCCGCCCGCTTGGCGTCGAGCTTGAACCGGCGGAGCAGGTCGTCGGCGCGCGCGGTGTTCTCGCGCTCCTCCTTGGCCCACAGCGGCTTGACCAGCGCCGCGAGGATGCCCTCGCCGCGCTGCTTCTTGGCGCCCAGGCGCATGTTCTCGATGACCGTGAGCCGCGACAGCGCCTTGGTCAGCTGGAAGGTGCGGACCATGCCCCGGCGCGCGACCTTGTGCGCGGCGACCTTGGACAGCGTCTGCCCGTCGAACGTCCACGAGCCCTCGTCGGGGCGGTCGAAGCCGGTCAGCAGGTTGAACAGCGTCGTCTTGCCGGCGCCGTTGGGACCGATGAGCGCCGTGATGGCGTGGCGCTGGATCTCCACGTGCTGCACGTCGACGGCGGTGAGGCCGCCGAACCGGCGGACGACGCCGTCGGCGACGAGGATCGGGTCCGGCTTCTTGCTGCCCGGGACACGGGGGACGTCGGCGAGAGCGACGGTGGCGCGGTCGCGGAACTCCGTCCCCTCGCCCGGCGCCAGGGTCGCGGTGGCACCCGTCGAGCCCGTGGCAGCACCAGAGGTCGCCGCCGTCGGGGCGGGGCCGTCGTGGCCCGTCGCGCCGACCGCGTGCGCGCCTGCCGTGCCGTCTGTCTGGTCAGCGGGCATCGAGCACCAGCTCCCTCCGGTCGCCGAGGATCCCTTGCGGGCGGTAGGTCATGAGCAGCATGAGCGCCACACCGACCAGGATGAAGCGGACCTGGCCGACCTGGACACCGTCCATGAGCCAGGTGGGGATGTAGCCGGCGGACACCGCGCCGCGCAGCAGGGTGTCCGTCAGGGACAGGGTCACCCAGAGGATGACGGCGCCGAGCACCGGGCCCATGACGCGGGCCGCGCCGCCGAGCAGCAGGGCGGTGTAGGCGAGGAACGTCAGCTGCGTCGCGTAGTTGTCCGGCTGGACGGACCCGCGGGACAGGCTGAGGACGATCCCGGCCAGGGCGCCGATGACGCCGCCGAGCACGAGCGCCTGCATCTTGTAGGCGAAGATGTTCTTGCCCAGGCTGCGGACCGCGTCCTCGTCCTCGCGGATGCCCTTGAGCACCCGGCCCCACGGGCTGCGGACCAGCAGGGACACCACGGTCAGCGACAGCGCGATGAGGACCAGGGCGAACACCCGGATCCACAGGTCCCGCTCGCTGTAGCTGAACGGGCCGGCGCCGTACGTGCCGTCGGGGAACGGGTTGGCCGCGTAGAACTCCCGCGCCATGCCGTTGATGCCGTTGGAGCCGCCGGTGAACTCGTCGAACGTCGACGACCGCACGACGAAGCGGAAGATCTCCGCCGTGGCGATGGTGGCGATGGCGAGGTAGTCCGCCCGCAGCCGCAGCGTCGGGACGCCGAGCACGAGCGCCAGCACCGTCGCCGCGGCGATCGCCACGAGGATGCCCGCCCACAGCGGCCCGTCGAAGTACGTCACGGTGATGCCGACGCCGTAGGCGCCGAGGGCGACGAACGCCGCCTGCCCGAAGTTCAGCAGGCCGGTGTAGCCGAAGTGCATGTTGAGGCCGATCGCGGCCAGGCAGAACACCAGGGTGTCGATGCCGAAGAGCTGGCTCGCCGCGTTGCCGAGGATGCTTCCGAAGTCCATGTCAGTCCCGCCTCAGCCGACCCGCTGGCCACGCCCGAGCAGGCCCTGGGGCCTGACGAGCAGGATGATGATGAGCACCGCGAGGGCGCCGACGTTCTTGAGCTCCGGCGGGATCACCAGGGCGCTGAGCTCGATGAGCAGGCCGACGAGCACCGCCCCGAGCATGGCGCCCCACGCGGTGCCGAGGCCGCCGAGGACGACCGCGGCGAAGATGAGCAGCAGCACCTGGAAGCCCAGCTGGAAGTCCATGCCCTGGGTGAGCCCGAAGAGGATGCCGGACAGCGCTGCCAGGGCGGTGCCGATGACCCACACGGTGCGGATGACGCCGTCGACGTCGATCCCGCTCGCGGCGGCGAGCGCCGGGTTGTCCGACACCGCCCGGGTCGCCTTGCCGGTGCGGGTGTACAGCAGCGACAGCGCGAAGGCGACGAGCACGACGACCGCCAGGCCCATGCTGAACAGGTGCGACGGCGGGATGCGCACGGGGCCCAGCTCGAGGCCCGCCTGGCCGCTGAAGTCGCGGTAGAACCGCGTCTCGCCGCCGAACAGGTAGAGGAAGCCGTAGCGCAGGAAGAAGCTGAGGCCGATCGAGAAGATCATGGCCGCGATGAGGCCGACCTGCTTGCGTCTCAGCGAGCGCCAGATGTAGGTCTCCTGGAACCAGCCGAAGGCGCCCGCCAGCAGGATGGTCAGCGGTGCCGCCACGAGCAGGGGGAGCCCGACGAGGACGTGGAGCGCCCAGGCGACGAGCGCGCCGAAGGTCACCAGCTCGCCGTGCGCGAAGTTCGTCAGGCCGGTGGTGCCGAACACCAGCGACAGCCCGATCGCGGCCAGGGCGAGGATGAGGCCGAAGCGCAGGCCCGAGACCGCGTACTGCGGGGCCAGGCGCCACGGGATGTCGGCGAGGAAGCTCGGCGTCGGGACGATCGCGTCGCCGCCCTCGCCGCCGAGGCCCGGCGCGAGGCGGAAGGCCACGGTGCGCGGGGTGCCCGGCTCGACCGTGGTGACGAAGGGGTTCTGCGCGACGCCGTAGTCGGCCAGCTCCTCCGGCAGCGTCTCCAGGTCCAGCTCGATCTCGTACTCGCCGGGCCCGTCCACGGGGAACGACACGGCGCCGTCGGCGTCGGTCTCGCCCTCGCCGACGACGTCGCCGCCGGAGCGGACCTCGACCGCGACGCCCTCGATGTTCTCGCGGGTCTCGTCGTCGCGGACGCGGACGTTGATGGCCTCGGGGCCGGCCGGGGCCTCGGAGGCACCGGCGGACGGCTCGCCGGAGGCCCCGGCGGTCGGCTCGGCCGAGGCGCCCGCGGGCACGAGGGCGAGCGGCTGCACCGAGGGCAGCGCGGCTGCGGGACCGGCGACTGTCAGGGCGACGAACAGCCCGACGAGCGCGATGAGGAGACGCACCCTTGTTCCTCCGTTGGGTCGGCAGGGTGGAGCGGCAGGGGACACGCCTGCTGGGTCCCAGCGGTCGTGACCGCCGAACCTTAGCCACACCCGACGGGCGCAGGGACCCCGCCGGACGGAAACGACACCGGAAAGTAACGTGCGGCGCGGACGGGCCCGGAGTTCCCGACCGCACGGACGGGTTCGCACGTCGGGGGCACCGCCGACCCTGCCGGCCACCTGGCGCTCGTCCCGCGTGCACCCGCTGTCCACCCTCCCTCCACCCTCTGTGCCGAGCCCCGGCGCCCGGTCAGGCGGGCAGGGCGCGCACGAGCGCGACGAGCAGCGGCGCGACGACGAGCGCAGGCAGCAGGTCCCCGACGGGCACGTCGCGCAGGCGCAGCAGCCGGAACCCGACCCCGAGCAGGACGAGCCCGCCCGTCGCCGACAGCGCGGCCACCTGGGCCGGGTCGAGGAGGTCGCCGAGCAGGAACCCGACGAGGGTGAGCAGGCCCTGGACGACCGCCACCGACAGCGCGCTCACCAGGACCCCGGCGCCGAGCGCCGACGCGAACGCGGCCGCGGCCACCCCGTCCAGGAGCGACTTCACGGCGAGCTCGTCGATACCCCGGCCGAGGCCGTCGTTGATGGCGCCGAGCACGGTGAGCGGACCGACGCAGAACACGAGGGAGGCGGTGACGAAGCCCTCGACGAACCGGGCCGACCCGCCCTCGTCGGCGGGGCGACCGCGCACGAGCAGCCGCCGCAGGGAGGCGCCGACCCCCTCGAGCCGGTCCTCGACCCGCAGCAGCGCGCCGACGATGCCGCCGAGCAGCGCCGAGCCGATGACGACGAGCGCCGCGCCCGGCCCGACGGCCTCGGCGAGCGCGGGGTCGGTGACGTCGAGCACGGACAGCACGGCGATCGCCAGCGTCCCCAGACCCAGCGCGTCCATGGCGACCAGGCGGACCCGCTCCGGCAGCCGGGCGCCCAGCAGCAGCCCGACCGTGCCGCCCAGCAGCACGGTGAGGACGTTGAGGACCGTCCCGGCCCCGACGAAGGCGGTCACGGCCGGCGGCCGGCCCCGGCAGGAGCAGCGAGGGTCGCGCCCAGGGCCGCGCGCCGGGCTCCGCGCAGCGTCACGCGCCGGGGACGGCGTCGCGCAGCAGGCACGTGATGCGCGACGTGCACACCCGGCGCCCCTGGGCGTCGCTGACGACGACCTCGTAGCTGGCCAGCGTGCGACCGGCGGAGACGCGGGTCGCCACGGCGGTGACCAGCCCGTCGCGGGCGGAGCGGTGGTGGGTGGCGTTGATGTCGACACCGACGGCGACGCGGCCCTCGCCCGCGGACAGCATCGCGCCGAAGCTGCCCAGGGTCTCCGCGAGCACCACCGAGGCGCCGCCGTGGAGCAGCCCGTACGGCTGGGTGTTGCCCGCGACCGGCATGGTGGCGACGAGCCGCTCGGCCGTCACCTCGACGAACTCGATGCCCATCCGCTCGACGAGGGTGCCCGGCACGGCGTCCAGGACGGTCTGCAGCGCGGTCCCGGCGGCGGTCCCGGCGGCGGTCCCGGCGGCGGTCCCGGCGGCGGTCCCGGCGGCGGTCCCTGCGGCGGTCCCTGGCTCGGTCCCTGGTCTGGTCACACCCAGAGCCTAGGGTTGCCGCCGTGGGACGCCTGCTGCTCGTCGACGGACACTCGCTGGCCTACCGGGCCTTCTACGCCCTGCCGGCGGAGAACTTCTCCACCTCCACCGGGCAGGTGACGAACGCGGTGTACGGGTTCACGTCGATGCTCATCAACGTGCTGCGCGACGAGGAGCCCACGCACCTCGCGGTCGCCTTCGACGTGTCCAAGCAGACCTTCCGGCTCGCGGAGTACCCGGAGTACAAGGCGGGGCGCTCGGCGACGCCGACCGAGTTCTCCGGGCAGATCCCCCTGATCCGCGAGGTGCTGGGCGCGATGGGCGTCCGGATGGTCACCGCCGAGGGGTTCGAGGCCGACGACGTCATCTGCACCCTCACCCGGCAGGCGCGCGAGGCAGGCCACGACGTCCTCGTCGTCACCGGTGACCGTGACGCGTTCCAGCTCGTCGACGACCGCACCACCGTGCTCTACCCGGTGCGCGGGGTCTCCGAGCTCACCCGCATGACGCCGGAGGCCGTCGTCGCCCGCTACGGCGTGCCGCCCGAGCGCTACCCGGACCTGGCCGCGCTCGTGGGGGAGACGAGCGACAACCTGCCCGGCGTCCCCGGCGTCGGCCCCAAGACCGCGGCCAAGTGGATCACCCAGTACGACGGCCTGGCCGGGGTGGTCGCGCACGCCGACGCCATCAAGGGCAAGGCGGGCGAGAGCTTCCGCGAGCACATCGCGTCGGTGGAGCGGAACCGCCGGCTCAACCGCCTCCTCGACGACCTGCCCCTCGGGGTCGAGGTCGAGGAGCTGCGCCGGCCGGGCTGGGACCGCGACGCCATCCACCAGGTCTTCGACGGCCTGGAGTTCCGCGTCCTGCGCGAGCGGCTGTTCGAGACCCTCGACAACGACGAGCCCGAGGTGACCGGGGGGTTCTCGGTCGAGGTCGCCCGGCCGCGCGGCGAGGAGGTGGGCGCCTGGACGGCCCGCGTCCCCGCCGGCGCCCGCGTCGGCGCCGAGGTCGTGCTCGCCGCCGACCTCACCGGTCCGGGCAGCCCGGCGCGCCCGGCCGCGCT
>NZ_JBBEOI010000065.1 GCF_037860755.1 Aquipuribacter hungaricus
CCCGCGCCCGGCGGGTCCGCCCCGGCCGGCTCGACGGCCGCCGCGCCCGCCCCGCCGGACGCCGACGAGAGCCCGCTGTCCGAGCCGGAGGCGCTGGCCGACTGCGTCGAGGCGGTGACCTCCGGGGCCTCGAGCACCGCAACCGCCGTCGACCTGGCGTTCGTGGACGGCATCGAGTCCACCGTGGTCGTCGTCCCCGACGCGGCCGGCGTCGCCTACGAGGTGTACGTCGTCGGCGCCGACTGCGGCGGCATCGACGAGGGCCAGTTCAAGTTCTTCACCGTCACGCCCTGACCAGGGGCGGCCCGGGTCACGGGCCGGGGGCGGAACAACGGCGCGCCGCCGCCGGTTGACAGGACCGGACCACACGAGGAGGAACAGGGCATGAGCACCACCACCACCGGTACGGACGTCCGTCAGGTCGTCGTCGTCGGGTCCGGTCCCGCCGGGTACACCGCCGCCATCTACGCGGCGCGCGCGGACCTCGCGCCCCTGGTCTTCGAGTCGTCGGTGCAGGCCGGCGGCGCGCTCATGAACACCACGGACGTCGAGAACTACCCCGGCTTCCCGACCGGCGTCATGGGCCCGGACCTCATGGACAACCTGCGCGCCCAGGCCGAGCGCTTCGGCGCCGAGCTCGTGGCCGACGACATCGTCGAGATGCGGCTCGAGGGCGACGTCAAGGAGCTGGTCACCGGCTCCGGCGAGACCGTCCGCGCCCTCGCCGTCATCATCGCCACGGGCAGCGCCTACCGCGAGATCGGCCTGGAGAACGAGAAGCGCCTGTCCGGGCGCGGGGTGAGCTGGTGCGCCACGTGCGACGGCTTCTTCTTCAAGGAGAAGGACATCGTCGTCGTCGGCGGCGGCGACTCCGCGGTCGAGGAGGCCACCTTCCTCACCCGGTTCGCCCGCACCGTCACCCTCGTCCACCGTCGCGACGAGCTGCGCGCCAGCAAGATCATGCAGCGCCGGGCGTTCACCGACCCCAAGATGCGGTTCCGCTGGAACACCGAGGTCGTCGACGTGCTCGGCGAGACCTCGGTCGACGGGCTTAGGCTCCGCGACACGGTGACCGGCGAGGAATCGCAGATGGACGTGAGCGGCCTCTTCGTCGCCATCGGCCACGACCCCCGCACCGACCTGGTCCGCGGTCAGCTCGCCCTGGACGAGAACGGCTTCATCGAGGTCGACGGCCGGTCCGGCCGCACCTCGCTGCCCGGTGTCTTCGCGGCCGGCGACGTGCTGGACCACGAGTACATGCAGGCCATCACGGCGGCCGGCTCCGGCTGCGCCGCGGCCCTGGACGCCGAGCGCTACCTCGCGGCGCTGTCGGACACCCACGACGTCATCGCGGCCGCCACCACGGCGTTCCCCGAGGCCACCGAGGACAACCCGACGGTCCCGCACCTCGCCACCGTCGACTGACGCACAGACCACCCCCGCGCACGTCCCACCCCCACCGCAGAACGGAGCACCACCATGGCCACCACCTCCACGACCGACGCCGACTTCGACCGCGACGTCCTCCAGTCCGACAAGCCCGTGCTCGTCGACTTCTGGGCGCCCTGGTGCGGCCCGTGCCGCCAGGTCGGCCCGATCCTCGAGGAGCTGTCCGAGGAGTACAAGGACAAGATCACCGTGGTGAAGGTCAACACCGACGAGAACCCGCGCACCGCGGCCGCCTACGGCGTGGTGAGCATCCCGACCCTCAACGTGTACAAGGGCGGCGAGCTGGTCAAGAGCCTCGTCGGCGCGCACCCCAAGCCGCGCCTGGTCAAGGAGCTCGAGGACTACGTCGGCTGACGAGCCCAGCCGCGGGCCCCGCTGCCCGCAGGCGTGACCGGAGCCGTCCCACCCTCCGGGGTGGGGCGGCTCCGTCGCGTGGCGGCCGTGACAGACTCGACCGTCGCCTGCACGGACGGGCCCGGCGGCACGACGCCCTCCGGGGCCGCGAGGAGGTGGACGGTGTCGGGGACACGCCTGGACCGCTGGCACGGCTCGTACAGCCGCCGGGCGGTCGGCATGACCGCCTCCGAGATCCGCGCCCTGTTCGCGGTCGCCAGCCGCCCCGAGGTCGTCAGCCTCGCCGGCGGCATGCCGACCCTGGACGCCCTGCCGCTCGGCGAGGTCGCCGAGATCGTCCGCCGGTGCGCGGCCGAGCAGGCGTCCGTCGCCCTGCAGTACGGCTCGGGTCAAGGTGACAGCCTTGCCCGGGAGCAGATCGTCGACGTCATGACCACCGTGGGCGTCACCTGCGACCCCGACGACGTCGTCGTCACCACCGGGTCCCAGCACGCGCTGGACCTCCTCGTCCGCATCCTCGTCGACCCGGGCGACGTCGTCCTCGTCGAGTCCCCGAGCTACGTCGGCGCCCTCGGCGTGCTGCGCAGCTACGAGGCGGACATCCGGCACGTCGAGACGGGGCCGCAGGGCGCCGAGCCGGCGGCCGTCGCGGCGGCGGTGGCCCAGGCACGGAGCGAGGGGCGGCGCGTCAAGGCGCTGTACGTCGTGCCCCACCACCAGAACCCCAGCGGGGCCACCACGTCCGCGGCCCGGCGCGTCGAGCTGCTCGAGCAGTGCCGGCGCGACGGAGTGCTCGTCATCGAGGACGACCCGTACGCCCTGCTCGGCTTCGACTCCGAGCCGCTGGCGGCCATGCGGTCGCTCGACCCGGGCGGGGTCGTGTACCTCGGCTCGTTCTCCAAGACCTTCGCCCCGGGCCTGCGGGTCGGCTGGGCCGTGGCGCCCCCCGCCATCCGGGCCAAGCTCGTGCTGGCGGCCGAGGCGTCGGTGCTCTGCCCGTCGATGTTCTCCCAGCGCGTGGTCGCCACGTACCTGGCGGGCAGCGACTGGCGCGCCCACGTCAAGGTGCTGCGGGGCACCTACCGGGAGCGCCGGGACGCGCTGCTCGGCGCCCTGGAGCAGCAGCTGCCCCAGGCGCACGCCACGCGGCCCGAGGGCGGCTTCTTCACCTGGGTCCGCCTGCCCGAGGGCGTCGACGCCGCGGCCATGCTGCCCCGCGCCGTCGCCGCGCGGGTGGCCTACGTCCCCGGCACGGCCTTCCACGCCGACGGCGGCGGCAGCGACCACGTCCGCCTGTCGTTCTGCTTCCCGACCCCGGAGCGCCTGGTCGAGGGCGTGCGACGGCTGACCGCGGTCGTCGCCGCCGAGCAGGAGCTCGTCCAGACGTTCGGCAGCACGCTGCGCCCCGACGACGCCCGTACGCTGCCCGCCCACGCCGACCGTCCGGCCTCCGACACCGCATGAGCACCGACCTCGACGTGCTCGTCCTCGCCGGCGGGCTGTCCGCCGAGCGCGAGGTGTCCCTGGCCTCCGGTCGCCGTGTCGTCGCCGCACTGCACGAGGCCGGGGTCCAGGCGGCCGCGGTCGACGCCGGCGCCGACCTGGTGGACGTCGTCACCCGCCGCCGCCCCGACGTCGTCTGGCCCGTGCTGCACGGGGCCGGCGGCGAGGACGGGTCGCTGCTGCAGGTCCTCGAGCTGCTCGGGCTGCCGGTGGTCGGCTCGTCCGCCGCCGCCGCCCGGCTGGCCTGGGACAAGACGTCGACCGCGGCGGTCGTGGCCCGCGCCGGGACGTGCGTGCCCCCGTCGGTCACCCTCACCCACGGCGTGCTGCGCGACCTGGGTGCCGACGCCCTGCTGCCGCACGTCACCCGGACGCTCCCGGTGCCCGTGGTGGTCAAGCCCGTCCACGGCGGCTCGAGCCTGGGTGTCGGCGTCGTGCACGACGAGGCGCACCTGGCCCGGGCCATGATGGCCGCCCTCGGGCACGACTCCGCCTGCCGGGTCGAGCGCCTGGTCAGCGGGGTCGAGGTGGCCGTCGGGGTGGTCGACGACGGCTCCGGGCCGCGCGCGCTCCCGCCGGTGGAGATCGCCCCCGACTCCGGCTCCTACGACTACGAGGCGCGCTACACGGCCGGCGCGACGGAGTTCCACAGCCCCGCCCGGCTGCCCGACGCGGTCCTCGACCGCCTCCGTGCCGAGTCCGTGGCCGTGCACGAGACGCTCGGGCTGTCGTCGATCAGCCGCAGCGACTGGATCGTCTCCGAGGACGGCACCCCGTGGTTCCTCGAGGTCAACACCTCGCCCGGGCTGACCGGCACGAGCCTGCTGCCCCAGGCCGTCGTGGCGGCGGGGGAGACCCTGCCCGTCCTGTACCGGGCGCTCGCAGTGGCGGCTCTCCGCCGCTGAGTGGCCCACTGCCAGGCTTCGCCACGTTCCACGTGAAACGCGCGACTCCAGGGTCGAGCGGCTCCCGCGGTCGGAGCGATGGACGAACCTGGTGAGCGGGCGGCGTTTCACGTGAAACGCGCGGCCTCACCTGCGGCTCGCGCCTCAGACCTCGATGTCCTCAGAGACGCCGTCGTCCCCGCGGCCAGACGTCTGCGCCACAGGTCCGCCCCCCTGGAGCACCCCGGGGCCGCCCGGGTCCAGCACCGCCAGGATGCGGTCCAGGTCCTCGACCGTCGCGAACTCCACCGTGAGCCGTCCTCGGTTCTTGCCCAGGGCGACCTTGACCCGGGTGTCGAGCCGGTCGGACAGGCGTGAGGCGACCCCGTCGAGCAGAGGCAGGTGCCGTCCCGCCCGCGGCTGCGCAGCACGGGCCGGCCGCACACCCTGCGAGGACACGATCTCCTCGACGACCCGGACCGACAGGCCCTCGGTGACGATGCGCTGGGCCAGCCGCTCGGCCGCGCCGGCGTCGTCGAGGCCGAGCAGCGCGCGGGCGTGCCCGGCGGACAGCACCCCCGCCGCGACGCGCCGCTGGACAGCCGGCGGGAGCCGCAGCAGCCGGATGGTGTTGGAGATCTGCGGGCGCGAGCGGCCGATCCGGCGGGACAGCTCGTCCTGGGTGCAGCCGAAGTCGTCGAGCAGCTGCTGGTAGGCCGCGGCCTCCTCGAGCGGGTTGAGCTCGCTGCGGTGGAGGTTCTCCAGCAGCGCGTCCCTGAGCATGACGTCGTCGTCGGTGGCCCGGATGATCGCCGGCACGGTCGCCAGGCCCGCGGCGGTGCTCGCGCGCCAGCGTCGCTCGCCCATGATGAGCTCGAAGGCGACGTCGCCCTCGGGCTCGGGCAGCCGCCGCACGACCACGGGCTGGAGCACGCCGATCTCGCGCACGCTGTGCTCGAGCTCGTCCATCGCGTCCTGGTCGAAGACCTGCCGGGGCTGCCACGAGTTGGGTCGGACCGCTCCGACGGGGATCTCCGCGAACTCGGCCCCGGGGACCTCGACGAGGTCGTGCGTCTCGAGGACAGGCCCGTCGTCCGCCGTGCGCAGCGGCTCGGTGAGCCGGTCCGCATCGTCGGTGGAGGCCACCGCACCCTGCGACGGGGCGCCGGAGCCGGCGTCGTCGTCGGCCGCTGGGTTGTCCCCGCCCGTGGCAGGGGCGGCCTGCTCTGCAGCGCGCCCACCGGGGCCGGCGGGGAAGAAGACGTCGACCGGGCGATCGCGCGGGGCGGTGGGGACCGCGGGCCGGGGCTTGCCCGTCGTCGCCGGCGGGATGAGCGCGCCGATCCCGCGGCCGAGCCCTCGTCGCTTATCGCTCATCGGCGGCTGCTCCTCTGGTGGCGATCTCCTGGGCGGCCTCGAGGTACGAGAGCGCGCCGCTGGACGTCGGGTCGTAGGTCATGACGGTCTGCAGGTGGCTCGGCGCCTCGCTCACCCGCACCGAGCGCGGGATCGACGTCCGGAGCACCCGGTCGCCGAACACCTCCCTGACCTGCGCGGACACGTCCGCGGCCAGGCGGGTCCGGCGGTCGTTCATGGTGAGCAGCACCGTCGACACCGTGAGCTCGGGGTTGAGGTGCTCCTGGACCAGGTCGACGGTTCGCATGAGCTGCGTGACGCCCTCGAGCGCGTAGTACTCGCACTGGATCGGCACCAGCACCTCGCGGGCGGCCACCAGGGTGTTGAGCGTCAGCAGGCCGAGGCTGGGCGGGCTGTCGATGAGGACGTAGTGCGGCGGCTCGGCGACCTCGGCCAGGTAGGCGTCGATCGCCGTGCGCAGCCGGTACTCGCGCGCCTCGACCGGGACGAGCTCGATCTCCGCGCCGGACAGGTCCAGGGTGGCCGGCGCGCACGTCACCCCGTCGACCTCCGGGCAGTCCTGCACGACCTCGGCGAGGGTCATCTCGCCCATGAGCACGTCATAGATCCCGGCGACGTCGCCGTGGTGCTCGACCCCCAGGGCCGTGCTGGCGTTGCCCTGGGGGTCGGCGTCGACGACGAGCACCCGCAGGCCGCCCTGGGCGAGGGCGGCGGCCACGTTGACGGCGGTCGTCGTCTTGCCCACGCCACCCTTCTGGTTGGCGACGGTGAAGACACGGGTGCCGTGGGCAGGCGGGGGGAACTGCCGGCCGTGGATCGCCAGCCGACGTCGCGCATCGGTGGCGATCTCCTGAGCCAGCGGCGTCTCGTCCCCGGCGGTGGGGATGGCTGACGCGACCTCGGTCCGCCACTCCTCGTCGGACAGGGGGTCGACCGACGTCCGCGCCGCCGCCGGGCCGTCCGGTGCGGCAGCCGTGGCGCCCGGTGCGTCGGTGCTGTCCTCGCGCTGGCCGGTTGCTACGGCGGCTACCGGCGCAGCCGCCGTTTCACGTGAAACCCCGGCCGCGTCGTCGTCGCCATATGTCTCGGGAGCGGTTTCACGTGAAACGGCACCCACAGGGGTGATCGGCGACTCGCTATCGGCGCCGTCGGACGCCGTCAGTCGGGCGGTGGACCCGTCGCTCGACGCCTCTCCAGAGGTGGGATCAGCCGGAGCGACGCGCAACGACGACCGTCGTCGCTTCTCCCAGTACGCCACTGCCGCATCGTCCCACGTCCAGCGACGACACCCGCCACCGCGAGGCCTGCCGTGCGACCGCGTCGACCTCGGTCTGGGCCTGCTCGCCCTTGAGCGCGAGCAGCACCCCGCCGGGCCGCAGCAGGGGCATGCACATCGGGAGCAGCCGCTCCAGCGGGGCTACGGCGCGCGCCGTGACGACGTCCACCTGGCGGGGCCCGATGACGGCGACCTTGCCGCGGGTCACCACGACGGAGCCGGTGAGGCCGAGCTCGACGAGCACCTCGTCGAGCCACGAGGTCCGGCGCAGCAACGGCTCGACGAGCTCCACCTGCACGTCCGGTCGGGCGATGGCGAGCGGGATGCCGGGCAGCCCCGCCCCCGACCCGACGTCGAGGACCCGTGCGCCGTCGGGAACGAGCTCGCCCACGACAGCGGAGTTGAGCAGGTGACGGTCCCAGAGCCGGTCGGCCTCGCGAGGACCGATGAGCCCTCGCTCGGTCCCGCTGGTGGCGAGCAGCCCCGCGTACCGCGCGGCGAGGTCCACGCGGTCGCCGAACACGGCCGCGGCCTCGGGCGGGACTGGTGCGGCCTCCGGGGTCTGCGTCACGGGTGCACGGGGGCGAGGACCCGCTGGGTCACCGACGGCTCAGGCGGGGTGGACGACGACGTAGCGGTCCGGCTCGGCGCCGTCGGACTCGCTCCGCAGGCCGGCCTCGGCGACCGCGTCGTGCACGGCCTTGCGCTGGTAGGCCGGCATCGGCTCCAGCTGCACGCTCTCGCCGCTGGCCCGGACCCGGCTGACGGCGTCGGCCGCGATGCCGGCGGCGGTGCTACGACGGTCCTCGCGGAAGCCGGCGATGTCCAGCAGGAGCCGGCTCCGCTCGCCGGTCTTGGCCTGCGCGGCCAGGCGGGTGAGCTCCTGCAGGGCGTCGAGGACCTCCCCGCCGGGACCGACGAGCACCTGCAGGCCGGTGGGGTCGGCCTCGTCGGCCAGGACCGCCACGCTGGCCCGGCCGTTCTCCACGAAGATGTCGATGTCGCCGTCCAGGTCGGCGATGTCGAGCAGCTCCTCGAGGTAGTCCGCCGCGGCGTCGCCCTCGGCGTCCAGCAGCTTCTGCTTGCTCGACTGCTCGCCCTGCCGGGGCGCCCGGGGCTCGCGCGCCTCCCGTGCGGGGGTGGCGCCGGTCCCCTCGGTGGCCTCGTCGCCCACGTCGGCGGTGACGGCGGGACGGTCCCCGACCGCCGCGCCCGTCGTCGCGGAGACCCCCTCGGCGGCCTCGGGTGCGGCGGCGCCGGTCGTGCTGTCGGCCGTGGTGTCCACGGTTCCTCCTCAGGTGCGCCCCTCGGGGCGGTGCGGTGCCGTCTGCGACGGCGGTGTCGTCGGCCCCGTCCCGGGAGGTGCGCACCGGGCCGGGGGACGGGTCCCCGGGCCGGTGGAGGGGTGGCTCAGGCGGCGCCGGGACGTCGCTTGCTCTTGGGCTGCCGCTTGGGCTGCGCACGCTTGACCGGGTCAGCCACCGCCACAGGCAAGGGCTCTGGCTTGCCGAGGATCTCGTGGACCGGCCGGCCCGTGCGCTCCGACTTGCGGGTCGCAGCCTTGAGGCGACGGGCCTCGAGCTCCTTCTCCGCCGGCGACCCGGGCGCGGGGAGGTTGCGGATGACGATGGTCTGCTGCACGGCGGAGTAGAGGTTCGTCACGCACCAGTACAGGAGCACGCCGATCGGGAAGCCGATGCCGGAGACCGCGAAGACGATGGGGAGGATGTAGAGCAGCATCTTCTGCTGCTTGAAGAACGGGCTGTCCAGCGCGGCGGCGGACATGTTCTTCGTCATGAGCATCTTCTGCACGTAGAACTGCGACAGGCACATGACGACGACGAGGATCGCGGCGACCAGGTAGGTCCACGGGCCGGTCGGGTCGAGGAACGTCGCGGACAGCTCTGAGCCGAAGATCCGGGCCTGCTGGGCCTGCTCGACGAGCGTCTGGTCGAACGGCCCGGTGCCGCGGCCGCTGCGGATGCCGTTGAGCACGCGGAACAGCGCGAAGAAGATCGGCATCTGCAGGAGGATCGGCAGGCACGAGGCGAACGGGTTCGTCTTGGAGCTCTTGTAGAGCTCCATCGTCTCCTTGGTCATCGCCTCGCGGGAGGCCTGGTCGTTCTTCCCGCGGTACTTGTCCTGGACCTTCTTCAGCTCCGGCTGGATGATCTGCATCTGCCGCGACGCCTTGATCTGGCGCACGAAGAGCGGGATCAGCGCGGTGCGGATGACGAGCACGAGCGCGACGATGGACAGCACCCACGCCGGCCCGCCCGCGGGGTCGAAGCCGACGGCCTCCAGACCCGTGTGCGCGGTCACCATGATCCAGGCGACCACCCACTCCAGCGGGTACAGCAGGCTCGCGAAGAAGTCGCCCATGCGGTCCAGGTCCTCCTCAGGACGTCGTGGTGCTGTGCTCGTGGGGCCGCTCCGGGACCGGGTCCCAGCCCCCGTCGTTCCAGGGGTGGCAGCGAGCCAGCCGCCGTGCCGTGAGCCAGCCGCCGTGCAGGACGCCGTAGCGGCGGACCGCCGTCACAGCGTACGACGAGCACGAGGGCGCGAACCGACAGACAGGACCGAGCAGCGGCGACAGGGTGAGCTGGTAGAGCCGCAGCACGAGGACCACGGCCTCGCGGGGCGCGAGCCACAGCAGCCGGCCGGCCCGGCGGAGGCCCGTCGGGGGCGGTGCGGTCACCGGTGCACCCCCAGCTTCCGCAGCGCGGCGGCCAGCCAGGCACCGAGCTCGGGCGTGGACGCCCCGGTGGCCTCGGGCAGCAGGCGGACCACGAGGTCCACGTCGGCGTCCAGGGTCCCGCCGCGCACCATCGCCTGCAGCTGCTCCTGGACCCGACGACGGGTCCGGTTGCGCCGGACGGCCGGCCCGCAGGTGCGGGGGGCGACGAACGCCACCCGTGGACCGGTCGGGTGGGTGCCGTCGACGGCCTCGCGGCGCCTGCCGTGCACGACGAGCCCGCCCGCACGGACCCGGCGGCCGCGGCGCACGACGGCGGTGATGTCCGGGCTGCGCCTCAGGCGGCGCCCGGCGGGCAGGCCCACGTCAGACGACGGCACCCCTGCCCCGGCGCGGCCCGGGGGCGGCGCAGGACAGGGGTGCGGGGGTCGTGGCGCTCAGCGACGCCTCCGTGTCCCGGCCGGTCAGGCGGAGAGCTCGGAGCGACCCTTGGCGCGGCGGGCGGCCAGGATGGCGCGGCCGGCGCGGGTCGACATGCGAAGGCGGAAACCGTGCGTGCGGGCACGCCGACGGTTCTTCGGCTGGAACGTGCGCTTGCTCACTGGAACCTCTCACCGATCCTCGGGGACTGCGGGCAGCCGGCCGGGGCCGGGACAACCGCACAAAAGTACGTGACCTGCGACGACGGGTCAAACCACCGAGCGGGCCCTGCCCAGGGTATCGGCTCGGCGGGGGTGCCCGGCACCGTCGTCCCCACCCGGGCGGGTCGCCGTGCACCGGCTCGGCCGGATGGCTGCACCCGGCCCCGCCAACCGTCTACAGTCTCAGAGCGCCGGGCACCCTGGGGTGAGGCGCGCGGGACGGCCGCAGCGACTGCGGCCGGGACGAAGCCGGGAACCTTGCACGCTGAGCACCCTGCACGTTACGTTCCGTGCGCCTCCCGTCCGTCGCAGTCCACACCTGTGGACAAGGGTGTGGACGACGACTTCCGGAGGAGCACCGATGACGGACGCAGGGCGCGCGGCGACCTCGGAGGAGCTCGCGGCGACCTGGGCCGCCAGCATTGCGGCGATGCCCTCGGACCTGTCCCCGCTGCACCGGGGCCAGCTCCGCTCGGCCCGGCTGGTCGCCCTCGAGGTCGACACCGCCCAGGTCGCGGTCGCCAGCTCCTTCGACCGCCAGCTCATCGAGACCAAGCTGCTCGACACCGTCGTCGACGCGCTCTCGGAGACCACCGGGCAGCAGTGGCGGCTCGCGGTCGTCGTCGACCCGGGTCTCGGCGGCCTCGACGGCGGTGCGGCCCCCGCCCACGTGCTCCCCTTCGACCGGCTCGGCGACCACGGGGTGCGCCGCGACCTGGGCGGCGACCGGCAGGTCCTCGACCTCACGGACATCGACGACGAGGACGACCGCTCACCGGCCGAGCTGCGCGAGATCCGGGGCCGCCACGCCGGCCACCACGACAGCCAGCGCGGCGCCGCCACCCGCCGGCGGACCCTGGCGGAGGAGGCCGAGGCGCGGCTCAACCCCCGCTACACCTTCGAGACCTTCGTCATCGGTGCCTCCAACCGCTTCGCGCACGCCGCGGCGGTCGCGGTCGCCGAGGCGCCGGCCAAGGCCTACAACCCGCTGTTCGTCTACGGGGAGTCCGGGCTGGGCAAGACCCACCTGCTCCACGCCATCGGCCACTACGTCCAGAGCCTCTACGGCGGCATGCGCGTGCGGTACGTGAACTCCGAGGAGTTCACCAACGACTTCATCAACTCGATCCGCGACGACCGGGCGGCCGCGTTCCACAGCCGCTACCGCGAGGTCGACGTGCTGCTCATCGACGACATCCAGTTCCTGCAGAACAAGGTGCAGACGCAGGAGGAGTTCTTCCACACCTTCAACGCGCTGCACAACGGCAACAAGCAGGTGGTCATCACCAGCGACGTGCCGCCCAAGCAGCTGCAGGGCTTCGAGGACCGGATGCGCAGCCGCTTCGAGTGGGGCCTGCTCACCGACGTGCAGCCGCCCGACCTCGAGACCCGGATCGCCATCCTCCGCAAGAAGGCGATCGTCGACTCCCTCGCGGTGCCGGACGAGATCATGGAGTACATCGCCTCCCGGATCTCGACGAACATCCGCGAGCTCGAGGGCGCCCTGATCCGGGTGACCGCCTTCGCGAGCCTGCACCGGCAGCCCCTGACGACCCAGCTCGCCGACGTCGTCCTCAAGGACCTCATCCCCGCCGCCGACCAGCCCGCCATCACGGCGTCGCAGATCATGGCCGAGACGTCGAGCTTCTTCGGGGTCACCGTCGAGGACCTGCACGGCAGCTCGCGCTCCAGGGTGCTCGTCAACGCGCGCCAGATCGCCATGTACCTGTGCCGGGAGCTCACCGAGCTGTCGCTGCCCAAGATCGGCCAGGCGTTCGGCGGCCGGGACCACACCACCGTCATGCACGCCGAGCGGAAGATACGCGGCCTGATGAGCGAGCGGATGGCCGTCTACAACCAGGTCACCGAGCTGACGAGCCGGCTCAAGCGCCAGTCCGGGACCCGCTGAGCCGACGCGGCGCAGGGCCCGGCGGTCCTGACGTGCCCGACCGGGGTCCCTCCAGGGGCTCCGGCCTCTCGTGCTGTCCACAGCGCTGTCCACAGCCTGTGCGTCCGCTGACGCGTTGTGCGTCCGACGTGTCTCTCCGTACTGTCCACAGGTTCTGTGGACAACCTGTGGACCCACGACCCGTCCGTGTGCGCCCAGGTCGTCGTAGGGACGGCCGGCGGGGGACGACCCGGGGACGGCGGCGCGCCCTCCACAGCCGCCCCCCGACGGCGGCCCCCTGCGTCCACACCCTGTCCACCGGCGCGGACGGCACCCGACAGAGGTGTCGTCGCACGTGGCGGCGGCGTGGCGTCCGGCGGGAGGTCGCCCGTCCACAGGATCCACAGCCCCTATGACGACGACCTACCCCTCCATCTGAGAGCAGCTGCCCCGACGTACCTGTGGTGTGGACGGCCCCCAGAGGGGAGGAGGACCCGGGACGATCCGACTAGTCTCGGGCTCCCGGCTCGCGGGACGGCTCGACCGGCAGCCCGCCGAGGACCACAGACACGCGCCACAGGAGGCTCCGTGCGACTGCAGATCGACCGTGACGTGCTCGCGGAGGCGGTCGCCTGGACGACCCGTGTGCTCCCGGCCCGCCCCCCGGTCCCGGTCCTCACCGGCGTCCTGCTCGTGGCGGTCCCCGACGGCCTCCAGCTGTCCGCGTTCGACTACGAGGTCTCGGCCCGCATGACGGCGGCCGCGCAGGTGAGCGAGGAGGGCCGGGTCCTCGTCCAGGGCCGGCTGCTGTCCGACATCGCCCGCACGCTGCCGAACAAGCCGGTCACGCTGTTCCTCGACGGTTCCAAGCTGCGCGTCGAGGCCGGCAGCAGCCGCTTCGCCCTGCCGCTCATGCCGGTCGAGGAGTACCCGCAGCTCCCGCCGCCGCCGCAGCGCGTCGGCTCGGTCCCCGGCGAGGTCTTCGGCGCCGCCGTCGCCCAGGTCGCCATCGCCGCCGCCCGCGACGAGACCCCGCCGGTGCTCACGGCCGTCCGCGTGGAGATCGACGGGCGCTCGCTGAGCCTCGTCGCCACCGACCGCTACCGGCTCGCGCTGCGCGAGGTCGAGTGGGACGGCGACGACGCCGGCGCCGAGCGGGCGTTCCTCGTCCGCGCGCGCACCCTCAACGACATCGCCAAGAGCCTCGGCGCCGGCAGCGACGTGGAGATCGGGCTGTCCAGCGGCCCCGGCGAGCTGCTCGGCATCTCCTCCGGCGGCCGCCGCACGACGGTCCCGCTCATGGACGGCGCCTACCCGCCCGTGCGCCGGCTGTTCCCCGAGTCCTCCGACACCACGGTCGTCGTCGAGACGGCCTCGCTCGTCGACGGCGTGCGCCGCATGGCGCTCATCGGCGACCGGGCACCCGTGCGGCTCACCGTCACCGAGGACGAGATCGTCCTGGACGCCGGCACCGGCGAGGACGCCCAGGCCAGCGACGCGCTCGCCGTCGAGGCGGTCGACGGTCCCGGCCTGTCCATCGGCTTCAACACCGGGTACCTCATCGACGGCCTGTCGGCGACGGGGTCCAGGTACGTCCGGCTGTCGTTCACCCAGCCGTCCAAGCCGGTCCTGCTCAGCGGCCACGACAGCGCCGACGCCACGGACACCCGCGGCTACACGTACCTGCTCATGCCCACCCGTGTCGCAGGTCGCGCCGACGGCTGAGCCGCACCACGCTCGGTACAGGCCCCGTCGGGGCCACGCACCCGGACGAAGGAGACACATCGTGCACATCGGTCTGGTCGGTCTCGGCAAGATGGGCGGCAACATGCGGACCCGCCTCCGCGCGGCGGGCATCGAGGTCACCGGCTACGCCCCGGACCCCTCGACCACCGACGTCGCCACCCTCGCCGACATGGTCGCGGCGCTGCCCGCCCCCCGGATCGTCTGGGTGATGGTCCCCAGCGGGGAGATCACTCGTCAGAACGTCACCGAGCTCGGCGAGCTGCTGGAGCCGGGCGACATGGTCATCGAGGGCGGCAACTCCCGCTTCACCGACGACCGGGTGCACGCGGCGATGCTCGCCGAGAAGGGCATCGCCTACCTGGACTGCGGCGTCTCCGGTGGTGTCTGGGGCATCACCGAGGGCTACGGGCTCATGGTCGGCGGGGCACCCGAGGACGTCGAGCGCGCCATGCCCGTCTTCGACGCGCTGCGCCCCGAGGGCGCCCGCGAGGAGGGCTTCAGCCACGCCGGCCCGGTCGGCGGCGGGCACTACGCGAAGATGGTCCACAACGGCATCGAGTACGCGATCATGCAGGCCTTCGCCGAGGGCTACGAGCTGCTCAGCGCCACCGACGCCGTGACCGACGTGCCGGCGATCTTCGAGGGCTGGCGCCGCGGCACCGTCGTCCGCTCCTGGCTGCTGGACCTCATGGTCACCGCGCTCAAGGAGGACCCGCGCCTGGAGAAGGTCAGCGGCTACGCCGAGGACTCCGGCGAGGGCCGGTGGACGGTCATGGAGGGCATCGCCAACGCGGTCCCCACCCCGACGATCGCCGCCTCGCTGTACGCGCGGTTCGTCTCGCGCCAGGAGGACAGCCCGGCGATGAAGGCGATCGCGGCGCTGCGCAACCAGTTCGGCGGGCACTCGGTCCGCAGCACCACCGTCGGCCCGGCCTGACCGGCCCGGCCGCCCGGTCCCGCTGCCCCGCCCCCTGACCCGTGCACGTCGAGCACCTGTCGCTGACGGACTTCCGGTCCTACCCGACGGCGGAGGTGCCGCTCGGCCCCGGCGTGACCACGCTGGTCGGGGACAACGGGCAGGGCAAGACCAACGTCGTCGAGGCCCTGGCCTACCTGGCCACCCTCGGCAGCCACCGCGTCGCCACGGACGCGGCGCTCGTGCGCTCCGGCGCCGAGCGGGCCGTGGTGCGCGGCCGGCTGCGGCGGGGCGGCCGGGCGGCCCTGCTCGAGCTGGAGATCACGCCGGGCAGGGCCAACCGCGCCCGGGTCAACCGCTCGCCCACCCGCCCGCGCGAGGTGCTCGGCCTGCTGCGGACCGTGGTGTTCGCCCCCGAGGACCTCGCCGTCGTCAAGGGCGAGCCGGACCAGCGGCGGCGCTTCGTCGACGACCTGCTCGTCGCGCTGAGCCCGCGCTACGCCGGGGTGCGCTCGGACTACGAGCGGGTCGTCCGCCAGCGCAGCGCCCTGCTCAAGAACGCCCGGGGGCTGCGCGGCGAGGCCCGCGACGGGCTCATGACGACCCTCGAGGTCTGGGACGGCCAGCTCGCGCAGACCGGGGCCGACCTGCTGTCCGCCCGGCTGCGGACCCTGGAGCAGCTGGCCCCCTACGCCGAGCAGGCCTACGCCGACGTCTCCGGCGTGCCGGGCGCGCTCCGGACGGCGTACCGCGCCCGCGGCCTGCACCCCGGCGTGCGCTCCGAGGCGACCGCCGGGCTGCCCGCCCCGCCGACCGACCGCACCGAGCTGCACGACGCGCTGCTCGCTGCCGTGGCGCAGGCCCGCACGGCGGAGATCGACCGCGGCACCACGCTGGTCGGACCGCACCGCGACGACGTCGACCTCGTCGTCAACGGCCTGCCCGCTCGGGGGTACGCCAGCCACGGCGAGTCCTGGTCGACCGCGCTGGCCCTGCGGGTGGGGTCCTTCGACCTGCTCCGCGACACCGGCGGCGACGACGGCGAGCCGGTGCTCGTGCTCGACGACGTGTTCGCCGAGCTCGACGCGCGCCGGCGCCGGCACCTGGCGGGGCGGGCGCTCGCGGCCGAGCAGGTGCTGGTCACCGCGGCCGTCGCGGAGGACGTGCCGCCCGAGCTGGCCGGCCGGGTCCTCACGGTGCGGCGGGACCCCGCGACGGGGCTGAGCTCGATCACGGGCCCCGACGTCGAGCCCGGCGACCCCGCCCCCGACGGGTCGGACGCCCCCGACCCCGCCCTCGACGGGTCGGCCGGACCGGGGGGCTCCGTATGACCCCGGCCCCTGCCGACGCGTCAGGCCCCGCGGAGCCCGGCCCGGCCGACGAGCCGGACGCCCTCACCCTCGCCTGGACCCGGGCGCTCGCCGCGGCCCGCGCCCGCGGGATGCGTCCCGGGATGCCCGGC
>NZ_JBBEOI010000066.1 GCF_037860755.1 Aquipuribacter hungaricus
CGACGCCGGGGACGACCGCCACGGCGGGGCGGTGCCGGCGCAGGGTCGTCGTGCGAGGACGTCGGCGGGCGGCGGGCACGGCGGGCTCCTCGGGTCGTGGCGTCCGGTCGGTCGCCCGCCGACGGTACGCGGGCGCAGCCCGGCGGTCGTGGCGCCACCGGCCCCCTGGTGTGCCGGGGTCACACGCCCGGGCCTCACGGCGGACCAGCTCGTTGACGTCTCAACCTCTCGCCTCTGGGTATGCACCCCCGCGTACCTGTCCGTCACACCCTGGAGGTCCCACGTGCGCGCTCTCGTCTACAACGGTCCGTTCGACGTCACGGTCACCGACGTCCCCGACGCCACCATCGAGGCACCCACCGACGCCGTCGTGCGCATCACGACGACGAACATCTGCGGCTCCGACCTGCACATGTACGAGGGCCGCACCGGCGTCGAGCCGGGCACCGTCTTCGGCCACGAGAACATGGGCGTCGTCGAGGAGGTCGGCCCCGGCGTGACCGGCCTGAAGGTCGGCGACCGGGTGTCGCTGCCGTTCAACATCGGCTGCGGCTTCTGCGCCAACTGCGTCGCCCGTCGCACCGGCTTCTGCCTGACCGTCAACGAGGAGATGGCCGGCGGCGCCTACGGCTACGCCTCCATGGGCCCGTACCGCGGCGGCCAGGCCGAGCTGCTGCGCGTGCCGTTCGCCGACTTCAACGCGCTCGTGCTGCCCGAGGGCACCGAGCACGAGAACGACTTCACCATGCTCAGCGACGTGTTCCCGACCGGCTGGCACGGCGTCGAGCTGTCCGGCCAGCGTCCCGGGGAGTCCGTCGTCGTGTTCGGGGCCGGCCCGGTCGGCCTGATGGCCGCCCACAGCGCCATGCTCCGCGGCGCCTCGCAGGTGTTCGTCGTGGACAAGCAGCCCGACCGGCTCGCGCTGGCCGAGGCCTACGGCTGCACGCCGCTGGACTACTCCGCGGTCGACGTCGTCGAGCAGCTGACCGACGCCACCGGCGGGCTCGGGGTGGACCGCGGCGTCGAGGCGGTCGGCTACCAGGCGCACGACGCCTCCGGCGACGAGGACCCGGCCCTGACGCTCAACCAGCTCTTCGCCTCGGTCAAGGCCACGGGCGGGATCGGCGTGGTCGGGGTCTACCTGCCCCAGGACCCCGGCGCCCCCACCGAGGACCTCAAGAACGGTCGCATCGCCCTGGACTACGGGCTGTTCTTCTCCAAGGGCCAGACCATGGGCACCGGCCAGGCCAACGTGAAGTCCTACAACCGCGAGCTGCGCGACCTCATCGTCGCCGGCCGCGCCGAGCCCGGGAAGATCGTGTCCCACGAGCTCCCGCTCGAGGACGCCCCCCGCGGCTACGACCAGTTCGACAAGCGCGTCGACGGCTGGACGAAGGTGCTGCTCAAGCCCGCCGCCTGAGGCACCCGCACGACCGGGACGCGGCTGCCCTGCCCCTGCGGGGGCGGGTATGCTGCCGTCTCGCGCCCACCTGGTGGGCGGTCGCGGATGTAGTTCAATGGTAGAACTTCAGCTTCCCAAGCTGATAGTGCGGGTTCGATTCCCGTCATCCGCTCCCTCCGGACCTCCGCCGCGACCCGGCGTCGAGCTCGTCGCGCCGACGGTCCTGAGACTGTGCGCAGCCGGACCGCCCACGTGGGTGACGGTCCGAGGATTTGGGCGCGAGGCTCGCGCGACGCTGCCTACCCTCGGTGACATGACCCCGCCTGCCAGCGTGGTCGTGCGTGCCAAGGACAAGGCCGACACGATCACCCGCACCCTGACGAGCCTGCGCGAGCAGAGCGTCCGACCCGAGATCGTCGTCGTCGACTCCGGGTCGACCGACGGCACGCTGGAGATCGCGCGCCGCCTGGCCGACCGCGTCGTCGAGATCGCCCCCGAGGACTTCACGTACGGCGGCGCGCTCAACACCGGCGCCGCGGCCGCGTCCGGCGACGTGCACATGGCGGTGTCGGCGCACTCCTACCCGTACAGCCGCACCTGGGTCGAGGATTCGCTGGCGCTCTACGCCCGTCCCGACGTCGCCGGCACGAACTCCGGCAAGCGCACCCCCTGGGGCGAGGACATCGTCGACGTCTACTTCCAGACCCCGCGCGACGCCGTCGAGCACGCCTGGTGGGGGTTCTCCAACCACGGCTCGTCGTGGCGCGCGACCGCGTGGGAGCAGCACCCGTTCCGGACCGACCTGCCCGCCGCCGAGGACAAGGAGTGGAGCTGGCGCGTCCTGGCCGCCGGCTGGACGATCGCCTACTCGCCGCGCCTGTCGGTGTCGGCCAACCACCGCCGCGACGCGGGCCTGCGCCCGCTGGCCCGCCGCATCGTCAAGGAGCGCGGCACGATCCTGGCGCTGGGGGCCGCGGAGCCCCGCCCGCTCGGCCAGGCGTTCCAGGAGTGGTGGTCGCCGGTCCGCTTCCCCGAGCACCGGCACCCGATGATCCGTCGGATGAGCCCGTGGCGTGCCGTCGAGAGCGCCGCCGCGGCGTGGGTCGAGCACCGTCCGCTCCCCACGTACCCCAACCCCGGGATGGCGGAGCTCCGCCGCCAGGTCCTCGGCGCCGACGCCGAGCACGCCCCCGGCGGGACGCGCGGACCCGCCGGGGGCACGCCTCCGCGCACCGCCCTGCCGGGTCCTCGCCACGACGCACCGGCCGCCCAGACCGTCGACGCCTGACGCCTGACGCCTGATTTCTGGCGCCTGATCCCTGGCGCTGGCTCAGACGACGGCGCGGTCCCGGCGCCGCAGGAGCCGGTCCTCGTTCGCCCGCACCCAGGTCCGCACCGGCTTCTCCACCAACCGGTACGAGGCCCACGACGCCAGCCCCGCGACGAGGATGCCCGCGACCGCCCGGCCGCCGACCGAGCCGCCCAGGCCGAGGGCGAACGCCACGTAGATGAGCGGGTAGTGCCACAGGTAGAGCCCGTAGCTCACCACGCCGGTGAGGACCAGCGGCCGCCAGGACAGGGCCCGGCGCACGCCCGACCCGGTGCTCCCCCTGGTCGCGCCGTCGACGGCGAGGACGACGACCGTGGCCGCGACCGACAGCACCGCCTGCCCGGCGACGAGGAACCAGCCGCTGCCCCCGGTGAGGACCGTGAGCACGGCGACGACAGCCGCCGCAGGCCAGAGCGCCCCGCGGGGGAGCCGCCAGCCGAGCCGGACGGCGACCGCCGCGGCGCAGCCGTACAGCAGCGCGTCCGCACGGGCGAGGCTGCCGTGGACGAGCAGGAGGTCGTAGCCCTCGGCCCAGGGCGCCAGCAGCAGGTACAGCCGCCACAGCACGGAGGCGGCGCACAGCGCGAGCGTGCCGAGCAGGGCCGTGCGGAGGGAGCGGCGGCGCAGCAGCAGCAGGAGCAGCAGCGGCCACAGCAGGTAGAAGTGCTCCTCGACCGCCAGCGACCAGGTCTGCGCCCAGCCGGGCAGGTACTCGCCCTGCACGGCGATGACGTAGTTGGCGACGTAGGCCAGGCCCCACACCGACGCCACGACCGAGGCCCTGTCCCCGGCCAGGACGAAGAGCACGTCGCAGACGAGGACCGCCACCAGCAGCGCGGGCAGCAGCCGCGCCGCCCGGCGCAGGTAGAACCGGCCGAGCCGGACGGCCCCGGTGCGGGCGTGCTCGTCGAGCAGGATGCCGGTGATGAGGTAGCCGGACAGCGCGAAGAACAGGGTGACGCCGGTGGGCCCGACGCGGACGGGCGGGTCGGACCAGACGTGGTCGAGGACGACGAGGACGATCGCCACCCCCCGGAGCCCGTCCAGCGCGGGCCGGTAGCCGGAGGGGACCGCGGGAGCTGCTGTCGACGTCACCGTGGCCTCATCGGGCGGTGGCGGGGACGGCTGTCGCGCGACGGCGCAGGATCCCCCGGATGTCGGACACGCCCTCGCGGACGAGGCTGCGGTCGACGAGCCACAGCAGGCCGGCGTAGATCCCGAGACCGACCGTCCCCGCCAGGACCGCGCCGCCCCAGCCGGGCACGGTGCCGGTCACCAGGAGCATCGGCCCGACGGACACCGCCGCGCACAGCAGGGCGCGCACGGAGCGGTCGTAGGCGCGCAGGCCCACGCCGACGGTCCGCCGGAGCACGACCGCGCTGCCGACCACCGTGAGCACCTGGGCGGCCCCGAGCGCGGCCGCGAGCACGGGGAGCCCGGCGGGGGCGGCGACCAGCAGGACGACCACGTGCAGGACGAGGCTGCCCACCGCGACCGCCCACGCGGTGCCGGAGCGGCGGAAGGCCAGCAGCGCCGAGCGGTTGAAGTAGCCGACCGCGCCGACGCCGTAGGCGACCGCCAGCAGCTGGGCCGGCAGCACCGATGGCTCCCACTGCTGCCCGAACAGCCCCGGCACGACGACGGGGCTGACGGCGGCGAGGACGGCGACCAGCGGGGCCAGCGCCGCCGTGCTCAGCGCGCCCGCGGTCTCGTAGCCGCGCTCGAACCGGGGCAGGTCGTCGCGCAGCCGCACGAACAGGGGCAGGGCGACGTGGTCCATGACCGACATCGTCACCTCGTGGAGCAGGCCCAGCAGCCGGGTGGCGACCGCCCAGTACCCGAGCAGGTCGAGCCCGCCGAGCGAGCCGATGAGCACGCCGTCCGCCCGGTCGCGCAGCGCCTGCACGAGGTTGATCCCCAGCAGCGCGGAGCCGAAGCGCCACGCCTCCCGCAGGGCCGGCCGCGAGAAGGTCGCCGAGGGCCACCAGCGTGCGGCGACCCAGAACCACACCAGGCTGACGGCGTTCTGCACGAGGTTCTGCGCGACCAGCGCCCACACCCCGGCGCCCGCGACGGCGAGACCGATGCCCACCGCGGCGCTCACCAGGGCGGCGCCGACCCCGCGCCCGGCCATCGCCCGGAACCGCATGGCGCGGAGCATGAGCGCGGCGGGCACCACGGTCAGCGAGGTGAGGACCAGCCCACCCGCCAGGGCCCGCAGCACGGGGGCGGCGTCGGGCTCGTCGAGGGCGGCCGCGACGGGGCCCGCGACGAGGGCGAGCAGGCCCGCCCCGGTGCAGCCGAGGCCGAGGGCGGTCCAGAACACCGTGCTCGTCGTGCGCCGGTCCGCCTCGTCCGCCTGGACGAGGAACGTCGTCATGCCCAGGTCGGCGACGACGGCCAGCAGGCCGACCACGGCGACCGCCAGGGTCGCGAGCCCGATCTCGCCGGGCTCGAGCAGCCGGCCGAGGACCACGAAGGTGACGACGCCCGCCAGGCGGACGGTCCAGCGCTGGACGGCCGACCAGCCGACGTTGCGCAGGGCACGCTGGCGCTCACCGCCCGCCGCCGTCACGTCACGACCCTACGTCGGCGGCCGGCCGCCAGGACGGCGTCTCAGGCGGTGCTCACCCGCACGGGGGGTCGGGCGCCCCAGGTGCCCCAGCGCCACAGCCACTCCAGCGGTCCCTGCCGGAACCTCCTCAGCCACAGCGTCGCCGCGACGGCCTGGACGACGAGGACGACCAGCACGAGCACCAGGAGGGGAGTCCACGAGGTGCTGGCACGGAGCTCCAGCTCGTTGCCCGCGAGAAGCAGCAGCGGGGTGGCACCGACGTAGGCGGTGAGCGCCGTCCGGCCGAGCGGCGCGAAGGCGGTCACGAGCACCCCCCGCAGCCCGGTCGCCAGCAGGGCGACGACACCGGTGGTCCAGACGCCGGCGAGCAGCAGCCCGGCGACCGCCGAGGACGTGCTCGAGCCCGAGGCGGGCAGGTCCTGCAGCTGCAGGACGAGCGCCGGGACGGCCGCCGCGGCGAGCACCGCGCAGAGCAGGACCGGCAGGCGCGAGGGCCGGTCGAGCCGGTCGACGACGCCGTACCGCACCAGTGCGGAGCCGAGCAGGACCATCCCCGGCACCAGCACGATGCCGCCCCCGGCCGCCAGGGCGGTCGGCACGGCGCCGGCGGCACCGGCAGCGACGGCCCACCGGGGCAGCCAGGTGGACGGCAGCAGGACGACCAGGCCGACGACGGCGTAGGGCGCCAGGGCCTCGCCGGGGTGCAGGAGCTGGTGGGCGACGCCGAGCGGCAGCAGCAGGAGCAGCCGGCGCAGCAGCACCACGCGGGGGTGCGTGGCGCCCCGGCGGCGGGCCGCGGCGAGGACCAGGGTCGAGCCGGCGCCGAACAGGAGCGCGAAGACGGGGAAGAAGCGCTGCTGGACGAGCAGCTGCAGCCAGCCCCCGGGGTCGGACAGCGACCCGGCGGCCAGGTCCGTCTCGGTGGCGAACCCGGTCACCGAGCCGGCGTTGACCAGGAGGATCCCGCACACGGCGATCCCGCGGAGCACGTCGAGGGCGACCACGCGGCCCGCCGCCGGGACGGGCCGCGGCGTCGTGCGAGGTGCGGGACGAGGGGGGTCGTCACGGTCGAGGAGCCGGCCGTCGGGCAGGGGGGCTGTCATGGCGCCCAGGCTCGCGGGGGCGGCACCCGCCCGTCGTCAGCCCTGGGGCGGACCGTGGGGGCCCGGGACGCTTCGCGCTCCACCCCTGGGGGGACCGGCCGCCCTCCCGGCACCCGGTGGCGGGTCCCCGGGGGGAGGGGGAGGCTCGGGGCATGAGCGATGCACCGGAGGGCCTGGACGAGGCGTACGAGCGCTTCGAGGAGGCCGTGACCATGAGCCCGAAGCAGCTGCGCGACTGGCTGGAGACCGAGGAGTCGCAGTCCGTCGGCCAGCACACGGACGGGGACGACGAGGCGACCGGCCACGCGATGGGCCGCCGCATCCTCGAGCTGAAGGAGACGAAGAAGGCGGACTACTCCGACGACGACGTCGCCGCCATGAAGAAGGTCGCCGGGTACGTCGCCCGGCACAGCGCGCAGCGCCCCGACGGCGACGTGACGGACACCGCGTGGCGGTACTCGCTGGTGAACTGGGGCCACGACCCGCTCGCCTGAGCAGGTACGACCTGGGTCGACCTGGGCGGCTGAGCAGCCCGGCCGGGCGGTCAGCGCGGTGCGGGGACGGTCGGCCAGCCGTCGTGCACCGACGGGTCGGCGTGCACCCCGTGCCCGCCGGACCGCTTGGCGGCGTACATCGCCTCGTCACTGCGGCGCAGCAGGGACGGGGCGTCGTCGCCCGGGCCGGACAGAGTCCACCCGGCGCTCACGCCGAGGCCCACGTCCCGGCCGCGGACCCGCAGGGCGGGGCTCACGGTGGCGACCACGCGCCGCACCAGGGCCTCGGCCTCCGCGGGGGACGACAGCCCGGGGCAGCAGGCCACGAACTCGTCGCCGCCGAAGCGGGCGACGACGTCCTCGGGCCGCAGCGCCGACAGCAGCGCGGCCCCCACGGCCTGCAGCACCCCGTCGCCCACCTCGTGGCCGAAGCCGTCGTTGACGGCCTTGAACCCGTCCAGGTCGACGAACACGACGACGACGCGGGCGCCCGAGCCGGCGTCGACGAGCATCTCCTCGAGCCGGCCGCGCAGCCGGGCGCGGTTGGGCAGGCCGGTGAGCGAGTCGTGCAGGGCCAGGCGGGACAGCTCTTGCTGCGCCGCGCGGCGCTCGGTGATGTCGAGCAGCTGGGCGACGACCGCGCTCGTGCCGGTCTCGCTGGGCAGGCGGGACACGTGCAGCTGCGTCCACAGCGACCCGCCGCCGGGCAGGCAGTGGCGCACCTCGCCCTCCCACGCCTCGTCGAGGCCGTCGGCGATCCGGTCGAGCGCGGCGCGCACCGCGAGGGAGTCCTGCGGGAACAGCAGCTCGCGCCAGCGCATGGCCGACGGGTCGCGGCCGAGGAGGCGGACCAGCGCGGGGTTCGGTCGGGTGAGGGTCCAGCCGCCGTCGGCACCGCGGACCACGACGGCCTTGCCGATGACGGCGGCGTCCGTGGCGCGCTGCAGCTCCCGGCGGCTGTCCTCGAGCCGGGCGCGCACGTCGTCCCAGGCGCGCTGCTGGGTCGCCAGGCTGAGCCCGACGAGGGTGAGCACGACGACGAGGCCCTGGACGACGACCGCCCGCGCCTGGACGTCGCCCACCTCGGCGACCGGGCCGTGGTCGACGAGGGTGAGGACGACCGTGACCGCGGACAGGACCGCCCCGGCCAGCGCGGTCGCGCCGACGCCGAGCCGGGTGCCGAACCAGACCGGGACCAGGACGCAGAGGAACAGCAGCGGCATGCCGTGGTCGACGGCGAACACGACGGCGAACAGCGCCACGGCCGCCAGCCACGCTGTGGCCAGCTCCACCGGACGGGCGGTGCGCAGCCCTCGCAGGGGCGTGCCCCGGACCGCGAGCACCGCCGACAGCAGGACGAAGGTGGTGCCGCCGTTGCGCACGAGGACGAGCAGGAGCGTCTCCCAGGCCCCGTCGCCCCGCAGCAGCGCGCCTGCGGTGAGGGCCGCCACGCCCGCGCTGGCCGCGGAGCAGACGACGCTGGCGAGCAGGACACGGGCCACGTCGCCCGGGCTGCGCAGCGGGGCGGTCCCGGGCAGCAGCCGGCGCAGGACGAGCAGCCCCACGACGGCGTGGGCGCCGTTGGACAGCGAGAACAGCAGCGCGGCGACCGGCGGTGCGCCCGTCAGCAGGTTCGCCGTCGCGGACAGGCTCGTCACCAGGCCGGCCGCCAGCGCGGTCTCGCCGCGGCCGCGGCTGCTGAGCAGCCACCACACGCCGACGCCGGCCGCGGGCCAGGCCAGCGCGACCTCGGCGCCCTCGGGACGGGTGCCGCGGCCGACCACGACGGACAGGACGAAGAGCAGGGCGAAGCCCAGCACGCGCGCCACCTGCCGCGCCCGGGGGTCGTCCATCCCGGTACCTCCGTCCAGGGTCCGCCGCGGACCCGCCCGCACCATCGGCACGCACGGCCGAGAACCTGAGCGCCCGGGCAGGGTGGGCGCGGGACCCGCCGTGCCAGCGATACGGTCGGCCCGTGCTGCTGTCGGACCACGACGTGATCGCCGCCGTCGACGCCGGTGAGATCACCCTCGACCCGTTCGACCCCTCGATGGTGCAGCCGAGCAGCGTGGACGTGCGCGTCGACCGCTGGTTCCGGCTGTTCGACAACCACCGCTACGGCCTCATCGACCCCTCGGTCGAGCAGCCCGACCTCACCCGCCTCGTCGAGGTCCCGACCGGTGAGCAGTTCGTGCTCCACCCGGGGGAGTTCGTGCTCGGCAGCACCTACGAGACGGTGACCCTGGGCGCGGGGATGGCCGCCCGGCTGGAGGGCAAGTCGAGCCTGGGCCGGCTGGGGCTGCTCACCCACTCCACCGCGGGCTTCATCGACCCGGGCTTCTCGGGCCACGTCACGCTCGAGCTGTCGAACATGGCGACCCTGCCGATCGCGCTCTGGCCGGGCATGAAGATCGGCCAGCTCTGCTTCTTCCGGCTCAGCAGCCCCGCCGAGCACCCCTACGGCTCCGGCGAGGGCCGCTCCAACCGCTACCAGGGCCAGCGCGGCCCGACCGCGAGCCGGTCCTGGCAGGGCTTCCACCGGACGGAGGTCTAGGTGGCGGGCCTCCGCCGGCGCCGCACGGTCGAGGAGCCGTCGGAGGCCCTGGTCCGGCGCCACCTGCTCCTCGTCCCCACCGTCGCCACTGTCGACCAGGTCGACGCGCTGGTGCGCTGCTGGTACCCCGGCAGCGACCTGGCCGGCACCGGGACGGCGGACCTCGGCGGCCGCGCGGGGCTGCACGGGCCGCACGAGCTGACCATGGAGGCGGCGGTCGTCGCCGGCGTGCCGACGCCGTGGTCGGTGGCCTACGACCTGGAGGTCGACGCCTCGCCGCGCGCCCGGGCCGTCCCCGTCCGCCGCCCGGACGGCCTGCACCGCTGCTTCCCCGACGGCCTGCCCACGGGGGCCGAGCTCGCGGGGCTCGAGCTGCTGCTCGCGCTGGCCCGTCGGCTCGGCGGCGCGGTCCGCCCGATAGGCGCGGCCGAGGCGCTCGTGCCCGAGGTGGCGGCCGCCGTGGAGACACGGGTGGTCTCCCCGACCTGGATCCGGGTGGCCGACGTGGCCGCGGTCTGCGGCCAGGAGGGCGCCGGGGTCGAGGTCGCCGTCGAGGGCGAGACCGGCCCCGAGGCGCTCGCCCGTCCCGACGGCACCCCGTTCCTCGTCCACCTGCCGCTGGGTCCCGCCGGTGCCGTCGTCGTCGAGGGCGCGGTGGCCGTCCGCCCCGAGCCCGCGGTCGCCGGGGAGGAGTTCGGGGCCGGGCCGATGGCCGTCTACGACGTGCGCTGGCAGGCGCCGGACGAGCAGTGGCACCTCGACGAGCACCTGGAGGGCACGGCGATGGCCTGCCGCGAGCGTGCCCGCGGTCCGGTTGCGTCGATCACCCGCACGCTGGCCGAGCTCGGCGGCGGTGCGGTCGTCGACGCCGACGGCTTCCTCGTCGACCCCGACGACCTCTGAGCGACCGCACCTCGACAGACCGTGGCCCGGTCGGGCTCGCGCACGGTGAGCGGCGGCGGACGGCCTGTCAGGACGCGCCGCAAACGGCTCAGCGGCTCCTGTGACACGTCAGGACGGGCCTGCAGGACGATGTCCTCGGGCCCTGACCGGCCCACATACTGGTCGGGTGCTGACCGACCCTGCCGCGACGATGGCCCTGCAGGCCATCGTCGACGCCACGGGCCGGGAGGTCGGCGTCGAGCTGCTGTTCCGCCGGCCGCCGTCGACGACGGCCCCCGCGATGGCCTCCGAGGCCGACCACGAGCTGGCCACCACCACCGTCGTCGACCTGCTCGACGAGCACCGCACGTCCGGCGGCGCGGGGACGGGGCTGCTGTTCGTCAACGCCTCCCGCGCCTTCCTCGTGGGGGCGCAGCCGCTTCCCTCGCCGAGCGACCGGGTCGTCGTCGAGGTCCTCGAGGGCGTGACCGCCGACGCCGAGGTCGTGGCCGGCGTCCGCGACCTGCGCGCCCGCGGCTACAAGATCGCCATCGACGACTGGGAGGGCGGCGAGGACCGGGCGGCCCTGCTCCCGCTCGCCGACTTCGTCAAGGTGGACCTCGAGGCGGTGACCGCCCGCCGGCTCCGCGCCGTGGTGCAGCGAGCCCGGGCGCTCTGCCCCGGCGTGACGGTCGTCGTCGAGCGCATCGAGACCGAGGACGACCGGCAGGCCGCGCTCGACGCCGGGGCCGACCTGTTCCAGGGCTACCTGCTCGCCACCCCGGACCTGGTGCGGGCGCCCTAGCCCGTCGCGGTCCGGCCCCGCCCGACCGCCTCCAGGAGCAGCTGCGCCACGTCGAGCACCTCGGTCTCCGCGGGGGCGGTGCTGTCGGCCTGCATGCTCGTCAGCCCGTCGGAGAGCATGACCCGGCAGAACGGGCAGCCGACCGCGATGGCGCCCGCGCCCGTGGCCACGGCCTCCGCGGTCCGGTTCATGTTGATCCGGCTGCCGAGCTTCTCCTCCATCCACATCCGGGCCCCGCCGGCGCCGCAGCAGAACGAGGTCTCGGAGTTCCGGGGCATCTCGGTCAGCGTGGTCCCGCTGGCCTCGATGAGCTCGCGCGGCGGGGCGTAGACGCCGTTGTGCCGGCCCAGGTAGCAGGGGTCGTGGTAGGTGACGTCGCGCCGCTCGGCCTCGGGCGCCGACACCGGCGTCAGCCGCCCCTCCCGCACGAGCCGGTTGAGCAGCTGGGTGTGGTGGACGACGTCGAGCTCGGTGCCGAGCTGCGGGTACTCGTTGCCCAGGGTGTTGAAGCAGTGGGGGCAGGTGACGACGACCCTGGTGCGGCCGCCACCCCTCGTGGTGCCGACCTCCGAGAGCGTCTCGACGTTCTGCGCGGCGAGCATCTGGAACAGGAACTCGTTGCCCGCCCGGCGGGCGGGGTCGCCCGTGCACGCCTCGGCCGGCCCGAGCACCGCGAAGGACACCCCGGCGGTGTGGAGCAGCTCGGCCACCGCACGCGTCGTCTTCTTCGCGCGGTCCTCGAACGCTCCTGCGCAGCCGACCCAGAACAGGTAGTCGACACCCGACAGGTCCTCGGGGTCCTCGGCCCCGCCGCCGCCGACGACCGGCACGGGGAACGGCAGGCCCTTGGCCCAGTCCATCCGTGCCTTGGCCGCGACGCCCCACGGGTTCTGCCGCTTCTCGAGGTTGCCGAACAGGCCGTTGAGCTCGTCGGGGAACGCGGACTCCAGCAGCACCTGGTGACGGCGCATGTCGACGATGGTGTCGACGTGCTCGATGTCGACCGGGCACTGCTCGACGCAGGCGCCGCACGTGGTGCACGACCACAGCACGTCGTCGGTCATGGCCGCCGAGGACAGGAACGCGTTCGTGAGCACGTCGTCGTGCACCTCCGCCGCCGAGGGGCGGTACGACGAGGCGGTCGAGCCGGACCCCGACCCGGGCCCGACGTAGTCGGCGTCCCCGGCCACCGCGCCCACCAGCGGACGGTCCGGGGCCGGCTCCCCGGCGAGCAGGTACGGCGCGTCGTCGTAGGCGCGGGTGCGCAGGGCCGTGATCAGCAGCTTGGGGCTCAGCGGCTTCTCGGTCTGCCACGCCGGGCACTGGTCCTGGCAGCGGCCGCACTCGGTGCACGTGGTGAGGTCGAGCAGGCCCTTCCAGGTGAGGTCCTGGGCCTTCCCGACGCCGAGCGCCGCGTCCTCGTCCAGCTCGTCGGCCTTCTCGAGGTCGACCGGGACGCCGCCGACCACGATCGGCTGGAGCGCCCCGAGGCTGGTCCGGCCGTCGGCGTGCCGCTTGAGGTAGATGTTGAACGGCGCCGTGAACCGGTGCCAGGCGATGCCCATGGTCGGGGTGAGCCCGATGACGACGAACCACGCCATGGACACGACGATCTTGAGCGCGGCGACCACCACGATGGCGTCGGCCACCGTCTGCTGCGGGAGGCCGGCGAGCAGCCCGCCCAGCCACGACGTCGTCGGGTAGTGCAGCAGCGTGGCGGTGCCCGTGCCCTCGGCCGCCTCGTACGCGTGCTCCAGCCCGCGCAGGGCGAGCACGCACAGCACGATCCCGACGATGGTGGCCTCGACGTAGTAGGCCTGCCACGTCGTGGAGCGGACGAACCGGTTGCGGCGCCCGCTGCGGCTGGTGACCTGCCGGACCACGACCAGGGCGAGGATCCCCAGGCCGGTGAGCCAGGCGATCGCCTCCACGGCCCACTCGTAGGGCCAGAGGTGCCCGATCCACGGCAGCACGAAGCCGGGGTCGCGGAGCTGGCCGTAGGCGGTGACGAGCGTGCCGACCAGGGCGACGAAGCCCACCATGACGAACCAGTGGGCCGCCCCGACCAGCGGCCGGCGGAGCATCCGCGTGTGCCCGACGATCTCGCGCACGGTGGTCACCAGGCGCGTGACGGGGCGGTCGGTGCGGCTGCGGTCGGGCTGGCCGGTGCCGAGCACGGCGACCATGCGGCCGACGGTCGCGACGAACAGGGCGACACCGACGACGCTGACGAGCACCGCGACGGCGGTGGCGACGCTGCTCAGGGCCTGCGACGGCTCCACGGGCTCAGCTCCTCTGCTGGGTGCCGCCGATGTTACCCGCCGGTAACCGCGGCGGTGGCGCCGTCCTCAGAGGACGTCGGCGAGCCAGCCGAGGGCGACGAACACCGAGGGTGCGGCCACGGCGAGCATGCCGAGGACGACGAAGAGGGCCACCAGCCGGGCGGCCGGCGACAGCCCGCCGTCGGGGCCCCTGCCGCGGAGCAGTCGGAGCACGGGTCCTCCTCGGTCGGGGCCGCGGGGGAGCCGGGCCGTCAGAACGCGTCGCGCAGCGCCTCGGGGATCGTGCCGCCGTGCCGCCTCGCCCAGTAGACAGCAGCCTGCCGCGTCGCCACCACCCGGGCCACGTTGAGCAGCGCCCCGGCCAGGGCCGCGAACACGACCGCCTCGACGGCGCCGACCTCGGGGCTCTCCGGCTTCGTCGGCGGGGTGTGGCCGGTGACGATCTGCCAGCCGGTGGCGATGGCCTTCTGCGCGACGGCGCCGGCCGCGACCGTGGAGGCCAGGGAGAGGGCGCGCCAGAGCTGGGTCGACATGCCGGTGACCCTGCCGCGTCCCGCGGCGCCCGGCAAGCAGGCGGCCTTGAGCCGGACGGGCTCAAGAAGGAGGGCGGTCAACTTGACAGCCAGGGGCTCAGGTCGGACCCTTGAGCACAGGAACGCAGGATCCCCCCACGTGAAGGAGAACTACCCATGGGCCGTGCAGTAGGCATCGACCTCGGCACCACCAACTCCGTCGTCGCCGTCCTCGAGGGTGGCGAGCCCAGCGTCATCGCCAACGCCGAGGGCGGGCGCACGACCCCCTCTGTCGTCGCCTTCGCCAAGAACGGCGACGTGCTCGTCGGCGAGATCGCCAAGCGCCAGGCCGTGACGAACGTCGAGCGCACCATCCGCTCCGTCAAGCGCCACATGGGCACCGACTGGTCCACCGCGATCGACGACAAGAACTACACGGCGCAGGAGATCAGCGCCCGCGTGCTGCAGAAGCTCAAGCGCGACGCCGAGGCCTACCTGGGCGAGCCCGTCACCGACGCGGTCATCACCGTCCCGGCGTACTTCAACGACGCCGAGCGCCAGGCCACCAAGGAGGCCGGCGAGGTCGCGGGCCTCACGGTGCTGCGCATCATCAACGAGCCCACCGCGGCCGCGCTCGCCTACGGCCTGGAGAAGGGCAAGGAGGACGAGAACATCCTCGTCTTCGACCTCGGCGGCGGCACGTTCGACGTCTCCCTGCTCGAGGTGGGCAAGGACGAGGACGGCTTCTCGACGATCCAGGTCCGCGCCACCTCCGGCGACAACCGCCTCGGCGGCGACGACTGGGACAACGCCATCGTCGACTTCCTGCTGAGCAAGGTGAAGATGTCCACGGGCGTCGACCTGTCCAAGGACAAGATCGCCATGCAGCGCCTCAACGAGGCCGCGGAGCAGGCCAAGAAGGAGCTGTCGAGCTCCACGAGCACGAGCATCTCGCTGCAGTACCTGTCGATGACGGAGAACGGCCCGGTCCACCTGGACGAGCAGCTCACCCGCGCGCAGTTCGAGCAGATGACCTCCCACCTGCTCGAGCGCACCCGGGCGCCGTTCCACTCCGTCATCAAGGACGCCGGGGTCTCGCTGTCGGAGATCGCCCACGTGGTCCTCGTCGGCGGCTCGACGCGGATGCCCGCCGTCACGCAGCTCGTCAAGGAGCTCACCGGCGGCAAGGACCCCAACAAGGGCGTCAACCCCGACGAGGTCGTCGCGCTCGGCGCGGCCCTGCAGGCCGGCGTCCTCAAGGGTGACCGCAAGGACGTCCTGCTCATCGACGTCACGCCCCTGAGCCTCGGCATCGAGACCAAGGGCGGGCTGATGACCAAGCTCATCGAGCGCAACACGGCCATCCCGACCAAGCGCTCCGAGGTCTTCACCACCGCCGACGACAACCAGCCGTCCGTGCTCATCCAGGTCTTCCAGGGCGAGCGCGAGCTGGCGCAGCACAACAAGCCGCTCGGCACCTTCGAGCTCACCGGCATCGCGCCGGCCCCGCGCGGCGTGCCGCAGGTCGAGGTCACCTTCGACATCGACGCCAACGGCATCGTCCACGTCAACGCCAAGGACCGCGGCACCGGCAAGGAGCAGTCCATGACGATCTCGGGCGGCTCGGCGCTGCCCAAGGACGAGATCGAGCGCATGGTCCGCGAGGCCGAGGAGCACGCGGAGGAGGACCGGCAGCGTCGCGAGGAGGCCGAGACCCGCAACCAGGCCGAGAGCCTCGTCTTCCAGACCGAGAAGTTCCTCGCCGAGAACGGGGACAAGGTGCCGGCCGACAGCCGCACCGAGGTCGACGCGGCCCTGGCCGACCTCAAGACCGCGCTCGCCGACCCGGCCACCCCGGCCGCGGACATCAAGGCCAAGGTCGAGACGGTCTCCCAGACCAGCCAGGCGCTGGGCGCGGCCATGTACGCGGCCGCGGACCAGGCGGGCACCGACGGCGCGGCCGGGGACGCCGGCGGCCAGGTCCCGGCCGACGACGACGTCGTCGACGCCGAGGTCGTGGACGAGGACGAGCGCCGGTGACCGACCAGCCGACCGGCCGGCCCGACCAGGGTCAGGACCAGGCCCCGGGCCAGGCCTCCGACCTGGCGTCGGACGGCGCGCCGCGCACCGAGCCGGGCAGCGACCTGCCCGGCCCGGGCGCCGGCGACCTGCACGACCTCGCCGAGGGCGTGGCCGGCACCTCCGCGGAG
>NZ_JBBEOI010000067.1 GCF_037860755.1 Aquipuribacter hungaricus
GGGCGGGGTCGCGGACGTGGACGACCGGCGCCGGGCAGCCGAGCCGCTGCAGGGCGAGCACGGCCGACGCCGCGGTGGCGCCGCCGCCGAGGACGTGCGCGACCGGCGCCGCGGGGGCCCCTGCCGCTCCCCCGCCGGCCTCCTGCACCGCCCGGACGATGCCGTCGACGTCGGTGTTCGCCCCGAGGAGCCGGCGGGTGCCGTCCCCGCCCGCCCGGACGACGACGGTGTTGCAGGCGCCGGTGACGTGCACCGTGGCCTCGGCCTCGTCGAGCAGGGGCAGCACCGCCTGCTTGAGCGGCATGGTCAACGACAGCCCCGCCCAGCCGTCGTCGAGACCGGCCAGCACGCCCGGGAGCGCCTGCTCGTCGACCTCGACGGCCTCGTAGGTCCAACCGTGCAGGCCGAGCGCCTCGTACGCCGCGCGGTGCAGCAGGGGGGACAGCGAGTGCCCCACCGGGCGGCCGAGGACCGCCGCCCGGCGGGTCTCAGCCACAGACGAGCGAGCCGTCGTCGGCGGTGTTGGCCTGCTGCCAGGCGTCGAGCACGCGGACGTTGGCCAGGTGCTCGTCGTAGGTCTCGGCGAACGCCGTCGCCCCCGTGCACAGGTCGACGGTGACGAAGTACCGCCACGGCCCGGGCGTCGGCGCGGCGACGGCCTCGATGGCCTGGCGCCCCGGGGACTTGATCGGCCCCGGCGGCAGGCCCGCCACCCGGTAGGTGTTGAACGGGGAGGCCGAGTCGCGCTGGGCGTCGGTGGTGCGGGTGTCGAAGGTCTGCGTCGCGTAGTTGACGGTGGAGTCCAGCTCCAGCGGCTGCCCGTCGGCGAGCCTGTTCTCGATGACCTGGGCCACCTTGCCGAAGTCCTCGTCGAGCCGGGCCTCGCCCTGCACGAGGCTGGCCTTGGTGAGCACCTCGAGCTGGCGCTCGGGCGGGACGCCGGCGGCGGCGAGCTCCTCCTGCCCGCGGGCGACCATCGTGGCGATGACCTGCTCGGCGGTGGGGTCGGCGCCGAACTGGTAGCCGTCGGGGTAGAGGAAGCCCTCGGCGGGGTTGACCAGGCCGGGGACCTGCCGGGCGCCCGCGGGCAGCTCGGTGGCGTCCAGGGCGGCCTGCAGCTGCTCGCGCGGGAGGCCCGTGCCCTCGGCGAGCCGGTCGAGGATCTGGTCCACGCGCAGGCCCTCGGCGATGACGACGGTGTTCGTCACCCGGTTGGCCGGGTCGAGCAGGGCGGCCACGGCGTCGACCGCCGGCAGCTGCTGGGCCATCGTGTAGGTGCCGGGCTGCACGGAGGTGAACTCCGGCTCGGCGTTCGCCGCGGCGACGAAGGCCTCGACGCTGGCGACGACCCCGACGTCGACCATGGTGCGGCCGATCTGCGAGCCGCTGTCGCCCTCGGCGACGACGACCTCCACCGAGCCGGTGCCGGCGCCGGTGTAGTCCTCGGGGGCGTCGAACAGGTCGATGCCCTGGATGTCGTCCAGCACCGGGCGCAGGGCCTGGGTGGCGTACCAGCCGGCCCCGCCCACAAGGCCGACCACGAGCAGGAGCACGAGCAGCCCGACCCAGCGGGGCCGCCGCCGGCGCCCGGTGGGGCGCGGGGCGACGGGGACGTAGCCGTCGCTCACCGGGTCGCCGAACACGTCGTGCGGGGCGGGGTCCGCGAACGGGTCGTCGAGGACGTCGGGACCGTGGGCAGGGGCGCCCGCGTACCCGTCCGCGTACGGCTCGACGTACCCGTCGGCATACGCCTCGCCGCCGGCTGCGGGGTGCCCGTCGGTCCAGCCGCCGTCGGCATGGCCGTCGTGGACGGGGTGGGCGGTGCCGTAGCCGTCGTCGACGACCGGCTGCTCGTCGACGAGCGGTCCGTCGGCAGGGTGGCCGGGGCCGTCGGCGGGCTGCTGCGCCTGCGCGGCCCGGGCGGCCCGGCGGGGGCTGCTCGGTCGGGGGTCGAGGTCCGCGGCGTCGCCTGCGGGCTCGGTGCCACCGGTCACCCGGTAGGTCATGCGTCGCTCCTGTCGGCCTGACCGTCCCGCGGTGGGACGGGTTCCCCGAGTGCTCGGACCCCCGGGTCGTCGCCGACCCCGCCCCCGACCTCCGCGTCGAGGACGGTCTGGAGCAGGATGGCTGCGGCCGTCCTGTCGACCACCGTACGGTGCCGGCGGCCCGGACGCCCCGCGGCGTGCAGGGCCTGGTGCGCCGAGGTGGTGGTGAGCCGCTCGTCGACCAGCAGCACCGGCAGCGGCGCGAGGTGGTCGGCGAGGCGCTGGGTGAACTCCCGGACCGACGCCGCCGCCGGACCCTCCCGGCCCGACAGCCCCACCGGGAGCCCGACGACGACGTCGTCCACCTCCCGCTCGGCCGCGGTCGCCGCGATCTCCCGCAGGTCGGAGCCGTCCTTGGCGCGGGCGACGGTGCCGAGCGGCACGGCGACGGTGCGACGGGGGTCGCTCACGGCGACCCCGATCCGCACCGTCCCCACGTCGACCGCCAGCCGTGCTCCCACCGTGGCCTCAGGCCCCGACGGCCGCGGCGACATCGCGGCGCACCGCCTCCAGGGCGTCGGCGACCTTGGTCGGGTCCTGCCCGCCGCCCTGCGCGAGGTCGGGCTTGCCGCCCCCGCCGCCGCCGAGCACCCCGGCCGCGGTCTTCACCAGCGCCCCGGCGGACACCCCGGCGGACCGGGCCGCCTCGTTGGTCGCGACGACCACGAGCGGGCGGCCCTTGGCCACCGCGGTGAGCGCGACGACGGCGGGCTGCTCGCCGAGCCGTGAGCGGACGTCGAGGACGAGCGAGCGGACGTCGTCGCCGCCGACCTCGCCGACGTGGGCACCGACGAAGCGGGTCCCCGCGAGGTCCGCGGCCTGCGAGGCGAGCTGGGGCGCGGCCTGGAGCACCTTCTCCGCCTGCAGGCGCTGCAGCTCCTTCTCGGCGTCGCGCAGCCGGGTGACGAGCGCCTCGACCCGCTCGGGCGCCTCGTCCGGGCGGACCTTGAGGACGTCGGTGACGCCGGCGAGGAGCACGTGCTCCCGCGCGAGGTGCGCGTAGGCGTCGACGCCGACCAGGGCCTCGACGCGCCGGACGCCCGCGCCGATCGACGCCTCGCCGAGCAGGGTGACGACGCCGAGCTGGCCGGAGCGCTCGACGTGGGTGCCGCCGCAGAGCTCGCGGGCCCACTCCCCCACGCTCACCACGCGCACCCGGTCGCCGTACTTCTCGCCGAACAGGGCCATGGCACCGGCCGCGCGGGCCTGCTCCTGGCTCATCACCTCGGCGGTGACCTCGAGGTCGTCGGCGAGCAGGGTGTTGACCCGCTGCTCGACGTCGCGCAGGACGCTCGGCGGGACCGCCCCGGAGGCGGAGAAGTCGAAGCGGAACCGGCCGGGCGCGTTCTCCGACCCGGCCTGGGTCGCCGTCTCGCCGAGCGCCTCGCGGATGGCCTTGTGGACCATGTGGGTCGCGGTGTGGGCGCGGCTGATGGAGCGGCGCCGCTCGACGTCGACCTCGGCGCGGACGGCGTCGCCGACGAGGACCTCGCCGGACGTCACCCGGCCGCGGTGGACGACGAGCCCCGCGACGGGGGTCTGCACGTCGACGACGTCGACGAGCGCGCCGCCGGTGGTGCGGACGGTGCCGGCGTCGGGGAGCTGGCCGCCGCCCTCGGCGTAGAACGGGGTGCGGTCCAGGACGAGCTCGACGTCGGCACCCTCGGGCGCCGCGGGCACGGCGGCACCGCCGACGAGCAGGCCGACCACGCGGGCGTCGCCCTCGGTCTGCTCGTAGCCGGTGAACACCACGGGCGCGCCGACCGTGTCGCCGACGGCGCGGTAGACGCTGGTGTCGACGCCGCCGGTCTTCTTGGCGCGCGCGTCGGCGCGGGCCCGCTCGCGCTGCTCGCCCATGAGCCGGCGGAAGCCGTCGGCGTCGACCTGCAGGCCCTGCTCGGCGGCCATCTCCAGCGTGAGGTCGATCGGGAAGCCGTAGGTGTCGTGCAGGGCGAACGCCTCGTCGCCGGACACGGTGCGCCGGCCCTGGGCGCGGGTGCCCTCGGCCGCGGCGGTGAACCGGGCGGTGCCGGAGTCCAGGGTGCGCCGGAACGCCTCCTCCTCCGCGTAGGCGACGGCGGAGATCCGGCCGAAGTCGGTGGCGAGCTCGGGGTAGGACCGGCTCATCCGCTCCATGCTCACCGGCAGCAGCTCGGGCAGGACCGGGGTCTGCACGCCGAGCAGGCGCATCGCCCGCACCGCGCGGCGGACCAGGCGGCGCAGCACGTAGCCGGCGCCCTCGTTGCCGGGCCGGACGCCGTCGCCCATGAGCATGAGCGCGCTGCGGACGTGGTCGGCGACCACGCGCAGCCGGACGTCGACCTCGTGGCCGGCGCCCTGCACGTCGTGGCCGTCGACGGTGCTGCCGCCGTAGACGACCCCCGCGAGCTCGGCGGCGCGGTCCAGCACGGGGCGGACCTCGTCTATCTCGTAGAGGTTCTCCACGCCCTGCAGGAGCAGCGCGACGCGCTCCAGGCCCATCCCGGTGTCGATGTTCGGCCGGGGCAGCGGGCCGAGGACGCGGAAGTCCTCCTTGCTGCGCACCTGGTCGATCTCGTACTGCATGAAGACGAGGTTCCAGACCTCGAGGTACCGGTCCTCGTCGGCGACCGGGCCGCCGTCGACGCCGTAGGCGGGGCCGCGGTCGACGTAGATCTCCGAGCAGGGACCGGCGGGGCCGGGCTGCCCGGTGTGCCAGTAGTTGTCCTTCTTGCCGCGGCGCTGGATCCGCTCGACCGGCAGCCCGGCGACGTCCTGCCACAGCTGGAACGCCTCGTCGTCGTCCTCGTACACCGTCGCCCACAGGGTGTCGGGGTCGAAGCCGTAGCCGCCGTCGTCCTGGGAGGTGGTGAGCAGGTCCCAGGCGTACCGGATCGCCCCCTCCTTGAAGTAGTCGCCGAAGGAGAAGTTGCCGTTCATCTGGAAGAACGTCCCGTGCCGGGTGGTGCGGCCCACCTCCTCGATGTCGAGGGTGCGCACGCACTTCTGCACGCTCGTCGCGCGCGGGTAGGGCGCGGTCTCGCGGCCGGTGAGGTACGGGATGAACGGCACCATGCCGGCCACGGTGAACAGCAGCGACGGGTCGGGCGACACGAGCGACGCGCTCGGCACCACGGTGTGCCCGCGCTGCTCGAAGAACGACAGCCACCGGCGGCGGATCTCGGCGGTCTCCATGGGGGTGGTCCTCTCACGGGCCCGCGACGGCGGGCCGGGGGTGGGCTGCGACGGCTCGGTGCGGTGGCGGCTCGGTGCGGTGACGGCTCGGTGCAGCGGTGCGGTGCGGCGGCGACCCAGGGGGTGCCGGACGCCGGCCGCGGGCGGCTCAGCCCGCGTGGCGCCCGTCGGCGGGCTGGGTGGGGTGCTCGAGCAGGTGGCGGGCCTCGTCCGGGTCCATGCCGCGGGCGTCGACGTCCACGCCGAGGGCGCTGCGGAGCATCTCCTCGCGCTCGGCGGCGGCCTCGCGGACGGTGGCGGCGAAGTCGACGACGGCGTCGGTGAGCCGGGACACCTGCGACCCGACGCCGCGGGAGGCGTTCCTGCCGACGGTCGAGGCGAACCGGGTGCTGGCGTCGGCGACGCGCTCCGGCGTGGCCCGGCGGGCGGCGTCGGAGAGCCTGCGGACGACGACGGCACCGGCGAGGGAGCCGACGACCATGACGAGGAGGCGGGTCACCGCGCGGCCCGTGCGGCGCGCCGCCCGGTCCGGGCGCCCGAGACGGCCTGGCGGACGCCGTAGGTGAAGGCGGCGACGCGGATGATCGGGCTGCCGAGGGTCGCGGCGAACAGCGCGGTGAGGGCCGAGACGTTCGTCGTGGTCGTGGCGACGTTGGTGGTGATGGCGTCGACCTTGACCAGCTGCTCGTTGGCCTGGCTCACGGTGGTCGTGACCTCCGAGATGAGCGGCGTCGTCTCGTTGGAGATGTTCCGCACCGTGATCCTCACCTCGTCGATGGCAGAACCAAGCTTGACCAGTGGCACGGCAAGGAAGAGCACCAGGAGAAGGAAGGCGGCGGCGGCGAGCAGCCCCGCCACGTCACCGAGATCGACCAGCATGGCGGGGACCCTACCTGCTGGGATGGCGGCCCAGGAGGGCGCGCAGCCGCTGCAGCCGCTCCCCCAGCCTGCTCTCCGCGCCCCGGTCGGTCGGGCGGTAGTAGACCCGGTCGGCCAGGTCGACGGGCAGGTACTGCTGCTCGGCCACCCCGTGCGGCTCGTCGTGGGAGTACCGGTAGCCCTGGCCGTGGCCGAGCCTGCCGGCGCCGGCGTAGTGGGCGTCGCGCAGGTGGGCGGGCACCTGGCCGCCCCGCCCGGCCCGCAGGTCGGCGACCGCGGCGTCGACGGCCAGGTAGGAGGCGTTCGACTTGGGCGCGGTCGCCAGGTGCACGACGGCCTGCGCGAGGACGATCCGCGCCTCGGGCATGCCGATCATGGCGACCGACTGGGCCGCGGCGACGGCGGTGAGCAGCGCCGTGGGGTCGGCCATCCCCACGTCCTCCGACGCGGACACCATGAGGCGGCGCGCGACGAAGCGCGGGTCCTCGCCGGCCTCGAGCATGCGGGCCAGGTAGTGCAGCGCGGCGTCCACGTCGGACCCGCGCACGGACTTGATGAGCGCGCTCGCCACGTCGTAGTGCTGGTCGCCCTCGCGGTCGTAGCGCACGGCAGCCACGTCGACGGCGGCCTCCGCGTCCGCCAGGGTGACGACGACGGGCGTGTCCTCGGTCGCGCCGTCGCCGGGGCTGCTGTCGTCGGCGCCCGCCTCCTCGCGAGCCGCCTGTTCGGATGCCGCGGCCTCGCCGGTGCGGGCGAGCGCCGCGCCGGCCGCGGCCTCGAGGACCGTCAGGGCCCGCCGGGCGTCGCCTCCGGCGAGGCGGACCAGGTGGGCCCGCGCCTCGTCGTCGAGCACGACCGCGCCGCCGAGCCCCCGAGGGTCGGTGACCGCCCGCAGGACCAGGCCCTCGACGTCGTCGTCGGACAGCGGGCGCAGGGTGAGCACGAGCGAGCGGGACAGCAGCGGGGACACCACGGAGAACGACGGGTTCTCCGTGGTCGCGGCCACGAGCGTGACGAGCCGGTTCTCCACCGCCGGCAGCAGGGCGTCCTGCTGGGACCGGCTGAACCGGTGGATCTCGTCGATGAACAGGACCGTCTCGGCCTGCTCGAGCCCGTCGCGGGCGTGCCGGGCGTCGTCGATGACCGCGCGGACGTCCTTGACCCCCGCCGTCACCGCGGACAGCTCGCGGTAGCGCCGCCCGGGCACCGAGGCGACCAGGTGGGCGACGGAGGTCTTGCCCACCCCGGGCGGGCCCCAGAGCACGACCGAGCTGGGCCCGACGCGGGAGGCGCCGGGGCGCGCCTCGACCAGGCGGCGCAGCGGCGAGCCCGGGGCGAGCAGGTGCTGCTGGCCGAGCAGCTCCTCCACCCGGGCGGGCCGCATCCGCACGGCCAGCGGCAGGGCGGGGTCGGCGACGGTGTCCACTGCTGCCAACCTATCGGTGTGCTCGGACGTCTCGGAGGCCTCGTCGGGCACCACCCGTGGGTGACGGTCGCGGTCTGGCTGGTGCTGGCGGCGTCCGGCTTCGCCCTGGCCAACGGCGGCTTCGGCAACCAGTCGCTGTTCGACCGGCTCGTGTCGGGCAACCCGGAGGTGCCGGGTGAGGCCCAGACCGCGCTGGAGCTCCTCGACGAGGCCTCGGACTCCGGGCCCGCCGTGACGGCCCTGCTCGAGGGCGTCGACCCCGCCGACCCGGCGCTGGCCGCGCTGGTCACCGCCGCCGGCGAGGACCTGGCGGGCGTCGACGGCGTGCAGACGGTCCTGCACCCCTACGCCCTCGGCCCCGACGATCCGCGCGGCCAGGCGTACGTGTCGAGCGGCGGCGACGCCGTCGCGGTCGTCGCCGTCCCGGCCGAGGACGCGCCCACCGAGGGCACCGAGGAGCTGGTCACCCGGCTGGAGACCCTCGTGGCCGACGTCTCCGACGAGGTCCCCGGCGCGTCGGGCGAGGTCGGCGGCATCGACCAGGTGGTCGAGGCCATCACCGGCCAGGTCGAGGAGGACCTGCGCGGCGGCGAGCTCATCGCCCTGCCGCTGTCGCTGGCGGTCATGGTGTTCGTCTTCGGCGGTTTCCTCGCCGCCGGCATCCCGATCGTCGGGGCGGTGGCCTCGGTGGCCGGCGCGCTGGCCAGCCTGCTCGGCTTCTCCTACCTCGTCGACATCGACTCCTCCGTGGTGAGCATCCTCACCGTGCTGGGGCTGGGCCTGTCCATCGACTACGGCCTGCTCATCGTGTCCCGCTACCGCGAGGAGGCCCGCCGACCGGAGGCGGACCTGCCGCCGGCCCCCCCGGCCACCGGCCGGCGGCACCGCCACAGCGCAGCCGAGCAGCGCACCGACGCCCTGCGCCGCACCATGTCCACCGCCGGGCGCACGGTGATGTTCTCCGGCATCACGGTGGCGCTGAGCCTGTCGGGGCTGCTGCTCTTCGAGGCGTCCATCCTGCGGGCGGTCGGCGCGGCGGGGCTGAGCGTCGTCCTCGTCGCCCTACTCGTCGCGCTCACCCTCGTGCCGGCCCTGCTCGCCCTCGGCGGGACCCGCCTGCTGCGGCCCGGGCTGCTCCGGCGGGTCCCCGGGCTCGGCCGGCTGTCGACGGCGTTCGGCGACGTGCCGCCGCCCACCGGCTTCTTCTCGGCCCTCGCCGGGTGGACCCAGCGTCGCCCGTGGCTGGTCGCGGTCGGCGTCGCCGTCGTCCTCGGCGCCCTCACCGTCCCGGCCGCCGGGCTCACCCTGCGCTCGTCGGGGGTGGAGCTCCTGCCCGAGGGCCACCCCCAGCGCGAGCTGTTCCAGACCCTCGGCGAGGACTTCCCGGCGCTGTCCGGCGGCGACGTCACCGTGGTGCTCGGCTCCACCGACGAGGCCGTCGTCGCCGACCTCGTCGAGCGCGCGGGCGGCGTCGAGGGCGTCGAGCAGGTCCGCCCGCCGCGGGAGCAGGGCGGCCTCACGGTCGTGGACGTCGACGTCGAGGGCGACGACGCCTCCTCCGCGCGGGCGCTGGAGGTCACCGGCGAGCTGCGCGCTCTGGACGTCGGCGAGCAGACCTGGGTGACGGGGCAGGCCGCCTCGCTCGAGGACTTCACCGAGTCCCTGGTCGAGGACGCCCCGCTCGCGGTCGGCGTCGTCGTCGCGGCGACCTTCGTCCTGCTGTTCCTCATGACCGGCTCGCTGCTCATCCCCGCCAAGGCGCTCGTGCTCAACGTGCTGTCGCTGGGTGCGTCCTTCGGCGTCCTCGTCCTCGTGTTCCAGGAGGGGTACGGGGAGGGCCTGCTCGCCTTCACCTCCACAGGGGGCATCGAGGCGTTCATCCCGCCGCTCGTCCTCGCCCTCGGCTTCGGCCTGGCGATGGACTACGAGGTGTTCCTGCTGGCCCGGATCAAGGAGCTGCGGGACTCCGGCATGGGCAACGACGAGGCGGTCGCGGCCGGGCTGCAGCGCTCCGGGCGCATCATCACCTCGGCGGCGCTCATCATCGTCATCGTGTTCGCGGGCTTCGTCACCGGGCAGCTGCTCATCATCAAGCAGACCGGCGTCGCGCTGGCCACGGCGGTGGCCATCGACGCCACCCTCGTCCGCATCCTCCTCGTCCCGGCGACCATGACGCTGCTCGGGGAGTGGAACTGGTGGGCCCCGGCACCGCTGCGCCGGCTGCACGACCGGTTCGGGATCACCGAGTGAGCGGCCCGGGCACGCGCGCCACCCTCGTCGGCCGGTCGTGGCGCGAGGCGGTCGCCACGAGCGGGCGCGACCCCGTGGTGTCCCAGCACCTGTCGCCCGCGGCCGTGCGCCAGGTGCACGCCGGGCAGGGCTGGTGGGCGGTCCGGTTCGCGGCGACGCCCTACTTCGAGCACGGCGGGCTGCTCGTGGGCGGCGACGTCGACCGCGTCGGCGAGGTGGTCGAGGAGCTCTGCGCGGTGCTGCGCCCGGCCGAGGTGACTGTCGACGCCCGCGTCCCGCTGCCCTTCGCCTCCCCCGACGGCGGCTCGCGGTGGGCCTGGCGGCACACCGTGCGCCAGCTGCCCGCCGTCCCCGGCGAGGACCGGGTCGTCTGGGACCCGCCCACCGGCGCGCTGGAGGAGCTCCTCGCCGCGGCCAACCCGGACGCGTTCGTCCGGCCCGGCACGCCCGGGGTGCTCGTCTGGGCGGCGGTCGCCGACTCCGACGGGTCCCTGCTGGCCTGCGGCGCGGCGAAGCCCCACACGCCGGGGGTGCCGCACCTGTCCTCGATCGCGGTGCACCCGCAGGCCCGCCGGCAGGGGTTGGGCGCCGCGGTGACCGTGGCGCTGGTCCGCCGGCTGCTGCGCTCCCACCCCACCGTGAGCCTGGCGCTGTGGGCGGGGAACTCCGGCGCCCGGGCGCTGTACGACGGGCTCGGCTTCGTCGGCGGGCCCGACCACGCCACCCGCGAGCTCGGCTGAGCCACCACGACGGCACCCTCCGTCGGAGTCCCGAACGCCACGACGGCACCCTGCGTCGGAACCCCGACGCCGCAACGGCACCCTCCGCCGGCTAGACCGGCGCAGGGTGCCGTTGCGACGAAAGCCCCGGGGCGACCCCCTCAGGTGGTGGCGGGCACCTCGGGCCGGGCGTCGATCCCGGCCTCCTTGCGCTGCTGGGCGGTGATCGGCGCGGGCGCGTCGGTCAGCGGGTCGTGGCCGCCGCCGGACTTGGGGAAGGCGATCACCTCGCGCAGCGACTCCGCGCCGGCGAGGAGCATGACGACCCGGTCCCAGCCGAAGGCGATGCCGCCGTGGGGCGGCGCGCCGAACTTGAACGCGTCGAGCAGGAAGCCGAACTTCTCCTGCGCGGCCTCGGCCCCGATGCCCATGAGGGCGAACACCCGCTCCTGCACGTCGCGGCGGTGGATACGGATGGACCCGCCGCCGATCTCGTTGCCGTTGCAGACGATGTCGTAGGCGTAGGCCAGGGCGCCGCCGGGGTCGGTGTCGAAGCTGTCGAGGAACTCCGGCTTGGGCGAGGTGAAGGCGTGGTGGACGGCGGTCCACTCCCCCGCGCCCACCGCGACGTCGCCCGCGGCGGTCGCGCTGGCGGCCGGCTCGAACAGCGGCGCGTCGACGACCCAGACGAACGACCAGGCCTTGCCGCCGGCGGCCGCGTCCGCGGCCTCGACCAGGCCGGTCCGCCGGGCGATCTCGTTGCGGGCCGCACCGAGCAGCTGGCGGGCCTCCGAGGCCGGGCCGGCGCCGAAGAAGACGCAGTCGCCGGGCGAGGCGCCGACGTGGGCGACCAGCCCGGCGCGCTCGGACTCGGACAGGTTCTTGGCGACCGGCCCGCCGAGCGTGCCGTCCTTGCCGACGAGCACGTAGGCCAGGCCCTTGGCCCCGCGCTGCTTGGCCCACTCCTGCCAGGCGTCGAGCACCTTGCGCGGCTGCGAGGCCCCGCCCGGCATGACGACGGCGCCGACGTGACCGCCGGAGGCCCTCTGCTGGAACACCCGGAACGGGGTCTCGGCGAAGTAGTCGGTGCAGTCGGTGAGCTCGAGCTCGAAGCGCAGGTCGGGCTTGTCGCTGCCGTAGCGCGCCATCGCGTCCGCGTACGTGATCCGCGGGACCGGCGTGCTGATCTCGTGGCCGACAAGCGACCACAGCGCGCGCAGCACGTCCTCGCCGACGGCGATGACGTCGTCCTGCTCGACGAAGCTCATCTCGACGTCGAGCTGGGTGAACTCCGGCTGCCGGTCGGCCCGGAAGTCCTCGTCGCGGTAGCAGCGCGCGATCTGGTAGTAGCGCTCGAGCCCGCCGACCATGAGCAGCTGCTTGAACAGCTGGGGGCTCTGGGGCAGCGCGTAGAACGAGCCGGGCCGCAGCCGGGCCGGGACGACGAAGTCGCGGGCGCCCTCGGGGGTGGACCGGGTGAGGGTCGGCGTCTCGACCTCGACGAAGCCGTGGCCGTCCAGGACGGTACGGGCGGCCTTGTTGACCTCGCTGCGCAGGCGCATGGCGGCGGCGGGGCCGGGGCGGCGCAGGTCGAGGTAGCGGTGCTTGAGCCGTGCCTCCTCGCCGACCTCGACGTGCTCGTCGACCTGGAAGGGCAGCGGGTCGGCGGTGCTGAGCACCGTGATCTCGCTGACGAGGACCTCGATCTCGCCGGTCGGCAGGGCGGGGTTCTCGTTGCCCTCCGGGCGGCGGCGGACGGTCCCGACGACCTGCACGCAGTACTCGTTGCGCAGGTCGTGCGCGCCCGAGGAGTCGAGCACCTCGTCGCGGACGACGACCTGGACCACGCCCGAGGCGTCGCGCAGGTCGACGAAGGCGACCCCGCCGTGGTCGCGCCGGCGGGCCACCCACCCGGCGAGGGTGACGGCGGTCTCGGTGTCGGCGGCGCTGAGGGCGCCGGCCGTGTGGGTGCGCAGCAACGGGTGTCCTTCGACGGTCGGGGCGGTCCGGGGGATGGGTCCCGGGGGGGGCGGTCGGGTGGGGCGCGAGCCTACGCG
>NZ_JBBEOI010000068.1 GCF_037860755.1 Aquipuribacter hungaricus
GGGGGGGGGGGGGGGCGGGGGGGCGGGGGGGTGGGGGGGCGGAGCAGGGGGTGTCCCGGGGGGGGGGGGGGGGCGGGGGGGGGGGGCCCGGGGGGGGGGGGGGGGGGGGGGCGCGAGCCTACGCGCGGGGCAGGTCCTGCCCGCGCGGCACGGGGCGGCGGGAGGGGTGCACGGGCCACGGCGAGGTGGCCGGGCGCAGGGTGGCCCAGCCTGCGCGGCGGGCGGCGTCGGCGGCGAGCAGCGCCACGACGGCGCCAGGGTTCTGCACCCGGCCGGCGAGGACGTCGGCGACGGCCTCGTCCAGCGGGACCCAGGCCGTGACGATGCCGGCCTCCTCCTCGCTGCGCGTGAACCGGTCGTCGACGTGCACCTGCTCGACGTCGCGGGCGAGGAACACCCGCTGCGCCTCGTCGGAGCCGCCGGGCGAGTTGAGGAAGTCGACGAGGACGTCGTAGCGGCCGGCGCGCACGTCGACCTCCTCCCACAGCTCGCGGGCCGCGGCGTCGACCGGCTCCTCGTCGGCCATGTCGAGCAGCCCGGCGGGCAGCTCCCACAGCTCGCTGCGCACGGGGTGGCGGTACTGGCGCAGCAGGAGCACCCGCTCCTCGTCGTCCATCGCCAGGACGCTCACCGCACCGGGGTGCTCGAGGTACTGGCGGACGACCGTGTGCTCCTCCTCGCCCGCGCCGTCGTCGGAGAGCCGGACGGTGTCGGCGACGACGTCCCACTTCATGCCCTCGACGAGCCGCTCGTGGGCGACGACGGGCCGCGGGGCGTACCGGTCCTCGGGCACGTCAGGCCCCCGCGACCAGGGCGGCGGCGTCCTGGGCGGCCGGGTCCAGGGCTACAGAGGGGCCCGCGCCGTCGGCCCGCAGGTCGAGCCGCTCCTCGGCCTGGCGGCGCAGCGCCGCCGCGACGAGCCCGGCGAACAGCGGGTGCGCCCGGGTGGGGCGGGAGCGGAACTCCGGGTGGGCCTGCGTGCCGACGTAGTACGGGTGGACCTCGGCCGGCAGCTCGACGAACTCCACGAGCGCGCCGTCGGGCGACAGGCCCGAGAAGACCAGCCCGGCCGCGGCGAGCTGCTCCCGGTAGGCGTTGTTGACCTCGTAGCGGTGGCGGTGCCGCTCGACGCAGGTCGGCGTGCCGTAGACGCCGGCCACGACGCTGCCGGGGGCCAGGTGCGCCGGGTAGGACCCGAGGCGCATGGTGCCGCCCAGGTCGCCCTCGCCGGCGACGATGTCCTGCTGCTCGGCCATGGTCGCCACGACCGGGTGCGGGGTGCCGGGGTCGTGCTCGGAGCTGCTCGCGCCCTCCAGGCCGACGACCGAGCGGGCGTACTCGATGACCATGCTCTGCAGGCCGAGGCAGAGACCCAGGGTCGGTACCCGGTTCTCGCGCGACCAGCGCAGCGCCCCGAGCTTGCCGTCGATGCCGCGGATGCCGAAGCCGCCCGGCACGCACACGGCGTCCACGCCCTCCAGCGCGCGGTGGGCACCCTCGGGGGTGTCGCAGGTGTCGGCGGGCACCCAGCGCAGCCGGACCCTGGCGTCGTTGGCGAAGCCGCCCGCCCGCAGGGCCTCGGTGACCGAGAGGTAGGCGTCCGGCAGGTCGGTGTACTTGCCGACCAGCGCCACCTCCACCGACGACGAGGGCCGGTGCACGCTGCCGAGCAGCTGGTCCCACTCCGTCCAGTCGACGTCGCGGAACGACAGCCCGAGCCGGCGCACGACGTAGGCGTCCAGGCCCTCGGCGTGCAGCACCTTGGGGATGTCGTAGATGGACGGCGCGTCGATCGCGGCGACCACGGCCTCGACGTCGACGTCGCAGGAGTTGGCGATCTTGCGCTTGACGGAGTCCGGGACGTGCCGGTCGGCGCGGCAGACGATGGCGTCGGGCTGGATGCCGATGCTCCGCAGCTGGGCGACCGAGTGCTGGGTCGGCTTGGTCTTCTGCTCCCCCGACGGGCCGATGTACGGCACGAGCGAGACGTGGACGAAGAAGACGTTGTCGCGGCCGACGTCCTGGCGGACCTGGCGCGCGGACTCCAGGAACGGCAGGGACTCGATGTCGCCGACCGTGCCGCCGATCTCGGTGATGATGACGTCCACGGCCGGGCCGGCCTTGGCCCGCATCCGGCGCTTGATCTCGTCGGTGATGTGCGGGATGACCTGGACGGTGTCGCCGAGGTACTCACCGCGCCGCTCCTTGGCGATGACCGTCTGGTAGACCTGGCCGGTCGTCACGTTGGACGCGGCGTCCAGGTCGGTGTCGAGGAAGCGCTCGTAGTGCCCGATGTCCAGGTCGGTCTCGGCGCCGTCCTCGGTGACGAACACCTCGCCGTGCTGGAACGGGTTCATCGTGCCGGGGTCGACGTTGAGGTACGGGTCCAGCTTCTGCATGACCACCCGCAGCCCGCGTGCCCGCAGGAGCCGCCCGAGGCTCGAGGCCGTCAGCCCCTTCCCCAACGAGGAGGCGACGCCTCCGGTGACGAACACCTGCTGCGTGACCCCGCGCTCCACCACGGAGTTCCACGCTATCAGCCGGAGCGGGCACGGCCGCCTCCCCGCGGCCGGCGAGGGTGACCGGGCAGCCGGCGCCGCTCAGGCCCCCCGGCCGGGCCGGGCCGCGCGGGCCTCCGCGTAGGCCGCGAGGACGTCGACCGCCACGTCGTCCTCGTCGGGCAGGGACCGGGCCCGCTCCCCCGCGGCCTCGGCCAGCCGGGACGCGCGCGGCGGGTCGCTGAGCAGGAGCGCCACCTCGGCGGCGAAAGACTCCAGGTCGCCGGCCGGGACGAGCACGCCGGTGTCGCCGAGCAGGTCCGGCACCCCGCCGACGGCGGTGGCCACGACGGGCAGGTGGGCCCGCATCGCCTCCTGCACGCTGAGCGCCGGGGCCTCCCAGCGGGAGGTGAGGACGAACACGTCGGCGGCGTGCATGAGCTCGCCGATGTCGTCACGGGCACCCAGCAGCCGGACCGGCAGCCGGCCCGCGGCGATGGTGCGCCGGAGCCGGGCCACGGCGGGCACCGCGCCGACCCCCACGAGGAGCACCTCGGGCGTCGGGTGCAGGCTGCGCCAGCGCCGCGAGGCCTCCAGCAGCAGGTCGTGGTCCTTCTCGGGCACGATCCGGCCGACGGCGAGGATCCACGGCACGTCGACCTCCAGGCCGAGCTCGTCCGCGAGGCGGCGCCGCAGCGCCCCGCGGTCCGTGCGCGGGGCCGGCACGGACGGGGCCGCGACCGGGGACAGGCGCGCCCGGACGGCCCCCACCGCGCGCGACCGGGCCAGCACGTCGGCGCTCGGGGCGAGGGTGACATCGCTGGAACGGGCGACCAGCCGGGCGCCCGCCCCCACGGTGACCCGTCCGGACGCGCCCGCCGACGGCAGGGCGTGCCAGGTGGTGACGAGCGCAGGCCGTGGCCGGACGAGCCGGACGGCGAGCGCGGCGACCGCGCCGGCGCGGAAGCCGTGGGCGTGGACGACCTGCGCGGGCCGCTCGTGCAGCGCCTGCCGCAGGGCCGAGG
>NZ_JBBEOI010000069.1 GCF_037860755.1 Aquipuribacter hungaricus
GATCCGAGTTGGCGCGGGCCGCCCGCCGGGGCCGCGCAGCAGCTGCGCCAGCCGGGCCTGGTGGCGCAGCGAGTGCCAGAACGCGAAGTACGCCCCGAAGGCGAGCAGCGGGTCGGCCAGCAGCGACACGGCCGTCAGCGCCATGAGCTCGACCGCGACGACCGGCGCCCGGCTGCTGCCCCGCTGCGCGGCCACCAGGCAGCCCAGCACGGCGAGCGCCGCGGCGAGCACGACGACGGGCCGCAGCCCGACGAGGGTGGCGAGCACGGGCGTGAGCCGCGGGTCGACCGCCTCCACCGCGGCCGCCGCCCCGCGCGAGGCCAGCGGCAGCACGACGACCACGACGCCGCCGAGCGCGGCCACCCACGCCAGGGGGTCGAGCCAGCCGCGCGCCAGGCCGCGGTCCACGGCGACCCCGGCCTCACCGGCGGCGAAGTGAGCGACGCTGAGCACGAGGAACAGGGCGAAGCCCGCCTGCGGTGCGGCGAGGTAGCAGAGCAGGCTCAGCAGGGCGAGGCCGGCGTACCCGACGACCAGGCCCGGCCCGAGGCCGTCGACCTGGGCGCGGGCGGCGCGGACCATCCGGCGGACGCGTCCGCCCGGTGTGCTGCCGGCGTCCTGCACGCGGGCGCCATTGACCAGCACGAGGTGGTCGAGCGCCCCGTGGGGGCTGCCGACCGCGACGAGCAGCACGACGAGGGCGGCGGCGACGCCGGTGCGCCAGGGGTCCCCGACCGTGGCCAGCAGGAACGTCGCCACGACGGCGCCGACGACGGCGACCAGGCCCGTGCGGATGATGCGGTCCTCGGCGACCAGCGGCATGCCCCAGGGTGCGCCCGGCACCCCGGGTCGGCAACCGCGGCCCGGGGGGCGGCTAGACCAGGTCGAGGTCGAGCCAGGTGGTGCCCTCGCCCGCCTCGAGCGACCCTGCCCAGGCCGCCGGCAGCAGGCAGACCCCGCCCGGGCCCAGGGCGGCCGGCAGGTCCGGGTGGGCGAGCGAGCCCTCGACGACGACGACGACGCGGGCGCCGTCCCGGGCGGGCACCTCGACCGGGCCGGCGGGGGCGCCGCTGGTCCGGCTGATCCGGTAGTGCGCGGTGTCGACGAGCAGCCCGTCGCCCTGGGCCGGCTCCTGCGGCGCGGTGTTGGCGTCCCACTCGGCCCGCAGGCAGAGCATCGCCTCCTCGCGGTGCAGGTCGCGGGGGGCGCGGCCGTACTCCTGCGTCCAGTCGTAGAGCCGGTATGTCGTGTCCGACGGGGTCTGCGGCTCGCACACCACCACGCCGGCGCCGAGCGCGTGGAGCAGGCCCGCCGGGACGTGGTGGACGTCGCCGACCCGGGCGGGGACGCGCCGGACCAGCGGCACCATGGCGGGCGTGCCGAACGCGGCCTCGACGTCGTCGGCGCTGACGCCGTCGACCACGCCCAGCATGATCTCCGCGCCCTCGTCGGCCTGGACGACGATCCAGGACTCGGTCTTCAGGTGGGCGCCGGGCAGGTCGGGGAGCACCGCGGCCGACGGGTGGACCTGCACCGACAGGTGCTGGCCGGCGTCGAGGTGCTTGACGAGCAGCGGGAACCGGCCGCCCGCGACCGGCTCGGCGGTGCCGAGCAGGTCCTCGCGGTGGGTGGCGACGAGCTCGGACAGGGTCCGTCCGGCCGACGGGCCCGCGGCGACCCTGGTCACCGGGTCGTCCACCGGGGTGACGGACGCGTCCAGGTCGGCGACGTCCCAGGACTCCCCGACGAGCACGTCGTCGGGCAGGTGGCGCCCGAGCCCGGCCAGGCGTCGGGACCCCCACGGCTTCTCGACGAGACGGGGGGTCAGGGCGAGGGGGCCGAGCGTCACGGGGACAGGGTGCCACCCCGGACCGGCGCCGGGCGGCAGGCGCCCTCAGGCCATGCGCTCCACGGCGGTGTTGCTCAGCGCGTACCGGACCCCCGCGGCGGCCGCGGCCTGCCAGGCGGGCGAACCGCCGTCGTGGGGCCGGCCGTAGCGGAACACCGTGGCAGGCGGCACCCGGCCGGTCACCTCGGTGATGCGCCGGACGGGGGCCAGCACCTCGCGCTCGACGTCGTCGGCGGTGACGACCTCGTCGAGGATCGCGTGGGTCGCGGTGTGCGCGGCGACGACGTGCCGGCGGCCGAGCACCTCCAGCTCCTCCCACGTCATGGCGACCCGGGCCTGCTCGCGCTCCTCGGGCACGAGGGTGATGTCGTGGGCGTCCGCGAAGGCGTGCTGCTCCTCCACCGGGGTGTCGAGGAACGCCGTCGGCGGCAGGAACCAGGCCGTGATGCCCAGCTCGTCGCAGACGGGCCCGGCCACCGTGGCGCCGTTGCGGTAGCCGTCGTAGAACGCCACGAGCACGCCCGGCCGGTCGTGGCCCCACCGACCCGTCTCGAACAGCCGGTCCAGGTCGTCGGGCACCACGGGGCGGTGGTCCCGCAGGTACGCGACGAGCTCCGCCCGCAGCCGCGCCCGGCCCCGCTCGGGGGTGTTGTGCCAGTTGACGACCCGCAAGAACGCCCCGCCCTGCAGCGCGGCCCGGTGGCTCGCCCGGTCGGTGACGCTCACAGCGGCCCCCCGACGGCCGGCCCGGTCTGGTCCCCGTCCGCGTCGTCCCCGTCCGGGTCCCGCGCGCGCAGGTGCTCCTCGGCGAGCACGACGAGCACCGTGATGAGCGGGGCCCCGCCCGTGAGGTCCGGCTCGGGGTCGGCCTCGGCGCGCGCCACCTCCTCGGCCATGCCGGCCTCGTAGGCGTCGAACAGCCGGGCGAGCCGGGTGCCCTCGGCGAGCGCGGCGGGGTCGTCGACGCGGGGAGGTGCGCCGGTGCGGGCGTCGGAGAGCGCGAGCACCATGGGGATGCCCTCGCGCTCGAGCTCGCGGGCGGCGTACCGGGCGTAGGAGGCGGCGACGTCGGCGACGGGTTCGCGGCGCAGCGCCGGGACCAGCGGGGCCTCGCTCACCGGATGCCCGTCCGCGCGACGCCCTCGACGAAGAACCGCTGGAACACCGCGAAGACGAGCAGCATCGGCAGGATCGACAGGAACGACATGGCCAGCAGCGGGCCGTAGTCGCTGCCGAACTGTTGCACGAGGAACTGCAGCCCGACCGGCAGGGTGTAGCTGTCGGCCGTGGTGAGGACGATGAGCGGCCACACGAACTCGTTCCACCGCCACATGAACGTGAAGATGACGAGGACCGCGACGAGCGGCCCGGACAGCGGCAGCGCGATCGACCAGAAGGTGCGGACGTGCCCGGCGCCGTCCATGGTCGCCGCGTCCACCAGCTCGTCGGGGATCGACAGGAAGAACTGCCGCGCCATGAACAGCCCGAACGCCTCGGCCAGGCGGGGGAGCACCACGCCCATCGGGTTGTCGAGCAGGCCCATCTCGATGACGACCTGGAACTGCGGGATCATGATCACCTGCACGGGGACCATGAGCGTGGACAGGATGGCCAGGAACAGCAGGTCCCGTCCGGGGAAGCGCAGCTTGGCGAACGCCCACCCGGCGGCCAGGTTGATGGCCACGGTGAGCACCACCGACACCACGGCCACCACGACGGAGTTCGTCAGCCAGCGGGCGAACGGGTACTGCCGCCACGGCTCGACGTAGTTCGCCAGATCCCAGGACCGCGGCCAGAGCGGCACCGGCGTGCTGCTCAGCTCCGCGGTCGAGGCCACCGAGGTCCGGAGCATCCAGTACACGGGGAACATGAGCAGCACGACGACGAGGACGGCGACGGCGAGCCGGGCCCCGCTCAGGCGTCCCTCGCGCCGGCCCGCGGCCCGGGCACGGGCGGCCCGCTCGGGGCTCGTGGCACCGCGGCGGGTACCGGCGGCGGGACCGGTCGGGGCGCTCACGCGGCGCTCCGTCGACCGAGGCGCCACTGGACCACCGTGAGCAGCAGGACGACGGCGTAGATGATGACGCCGAGCGCGGCCGCGTAGCCCTGCCTCAGCTGGTTGAAGCCCTGGTCGTAGGCGTACTGGACGAGGAACGTCGTCGCGTTGCCGGGCCCGCCGCGGGTGAGCACGTAGACGGAGTCGAAGGCCTGGAAGCTGAGGATGACGGAGTAGACGACGAGGAAGAAGGTCGTCGGGGCGAGCAGAGGCCACGTGATCGAGGCGAAGGTCCGCCAGCGTCCGGCCCCGTCGACCGAGGCGGCCTCGTACACCTCGCGCGGGATGCCCTGCAGGCCGGCGAGGTACACGACCATGCCGAAGCCGACGCCCTGCCACGTCGTGACCACGACGATCGACACCAGGGCCGCGGTCGCGTCGGACTGCCAGTCGACCTGGGGCAGCCCGAGGGTGCCGGCGAGCTGGTTGAGGATGCCGCGGATCGGGTCGAACAGCCGCAGGAAGATGACGCCGGCCGCGACACCGGACACGACGACCGGCAGGTAGACCAGGCCCCGGAGCAGCCCCCGCGCCGGCAGCGCCCTGTTGAGCAGCAGCGCCGCGCCGAGCCCGGTGACGATGCCCAGCGGCACCGAGACCGCGGTGAACAGCACCGTGTTGCCGAAGGCGCGCCAGAAGGTCGGGTCCTGGGTGATCTCGACGTAGTTCCGGCCGCCCACCCAGGTCATCGGACCGAAGCCGCCCCACTCGTGGAGGCTGAACCAGACGGTGAGCAGCAGCGGGACGAACATGAACACCGCGAAGACTCCGACGGCGGGGCCCGCGAGGACCGCCCCCGCCCAGGCCTCGGCGCGGCGTGCCGTCCCGCGGGCCGTGCCGCGCGGGCCGCGGCGGCGGGTGCTCGTGGTCTCCGGCCCCAGGAGCGTCGCGCCGACCGCGACCGACACCTGCTCAGCCCTGCTGGACGGCGGACTCGACGTCCGCGGAGAGCCGCTCGACGACCTCGTCGGTGGAGGAGCCGGGGTCGCCCAGGTACTCGTCCAGGTTGTCGACGAGCGCCTGGTTGATCCCGGGGAAGCCCGGCAGCACCGTGGTGGCGACCAGGTCGTCGGGGAAGGTCGTCGCCTGCTGCTGGAACACCGGCATCAGGTCCGGGCGCACCGTGAAGGCGAGCTCGGCGTCGGCCAGGTCGTTGCGGACCGGGATGACCGTGGTCTGCTCGCAGAAGTACTGCATCTGCTCCTGCTCGCCGAGGAACCGGGCGAACGCCGCCGCGGCCTCGGGGTCGCGGGCGCCCTCGGTGACGACGACGGCGTTTCCGCCCAGGTCGGCCGCGGCCTGCTGGTCGCGCATGAGGTAGGTGACGCCCCACTCGAACTTCCCGTCGACGGCCGCCTCCAGGCTGGGGATGAGGAAGTCGCCGGTCTGGATCATGGAGATCTGGCCGGTGGGGAAGATCTCGTCCGGGTAGGTGGGGCGGCGCACGAGGACGCTCGGCTCGTGCAGCCCGTCGGTGTACAGGCCCTTCGTCCACTCCAGCGCCCGGCGCGACTCCTCGGAGCCCAGCGCGGACTCCTCGCCGTCGAGCACCTGGCCGCCCGCCTGGTACAGGGTGTTGAGCCAGCGGTAGGCCCCGAAGGCCTGGTAGTTGAAGGCGAACGGCGCCGCCCCGAGGTCGGCGTCCTTGAGCTGCTGGAGGACGGCGACGAACTCCTCCCAGGTCCAGGCCTCCTCGAGGCTGGCGGGCAGCGAGGTGACCCCGGCGCGCTCGAGGTGGTCGAGGTTGACCGCGATGGCGGAGGTGTCGGTGTGGTGGGGGACGCCGACGGGGACGCCGTCGTACTGCATCGCCGCCCACAGCGGCGGGAAGAACTCGCTGCCGTAGGACTCGTCGAGGGTCCCGGACAGGTCGGCCAGGGCGCCGCGCGTGGCGTAGCCGCCGACGTCGGTGTAGCTGACCCGGAACAGGTCGGGCGCCTGGTCGGCCTGCAGCCGCCGGTCCACGACGGTGCGGATCTGGTCGTACGGGAGGTTCTCGATGGCGACGGTGACGCCCTCGGCCTCGGCGAACCGGTCGGCGATGGTCTGGAACGCGGCGATCTCGGCGTCGCTGCCCCACGTGGTGAGGGTGAGGTCGCCGGCCGCCGCGGCCCCGCTGGCCCCGCCCGAGGACGAGCCGCCCGACCCGCCGCCGCAGGCCGCGAGCCCTGCCCCGACGGCGCCGGCACCGATGCCCTGCACGAACCTTCGCCTGCTGAGCGACATCACGTTCCTCCACGTCCTCGGTCACGCACCCCCGGTCGGCGCGGCCCCGACGAACGTAACCCCCTCGTGCGCGACCGACATCTCGAACCGTGGCGTCGCGACCGGGCTCAGCGGGCGGCGAGGTGGCGCCCGGGCTCGCGGTAGAGGGGGAACAGCGGGCCGACCAGCGCCGCCGCGGCCGCACGCGAGAACCACACGGGTCCGCCGAGCCGCTCGGTCGCCGCCGCGGTGAGCCGGACGTCGGCCGCGTCCTCGGGCACCCCGGCGTCCGACCAGCGTCCGAGCAGGCCGCGCACCTGCTCGTCGCCGGCCTCGGCGCGGGCGAGCAGCCGGGCCGCGCCGCGCTCCCCGATGCGGCCGTACGACAGCGTCTCCACCTCCAGGCCCGGCACGACGACCTTGACGGCGTGCAGGCCCTCGACGTCGGGGCTCGCGTCGTGGACGAGGACGTCGAGCCCCTGGCCGGCGAGGCGGTCGACGAGCAGCGGCGTGAGGTCCGCCCATCCCTCCGGCCCCGACCACGGGTACGTGGGCAGGGAGTCCAGCCGGGTGCGGGTGCGCTCGCCGAACGAGGTGGGGGCGACGAGCGCGCGGAGCTCCTCGGCGTCCAGGCGCAGCCACTCCCGCATGGCCTGCAGCGTGCGCTCCTCGCCGGCCGAGGGGTGGTGGGCCTCCCAGCGGGCGCGGTAGCCGTCGGGGGCGAGGACGTCGACGGCCTCGACCGGGCCGTGGGTGAACACCTTGCGCACCCGCGAGGCGGCGAGCTCGAGCAGCGCCTTGCGGACGGCCACCTCCCGGTCCGGGTGGGTGCCCTCGCCCGCGGCGGTGACCACGAGCGGGTGCACCGGCTCCGGCCCGCCGGGCCGTTCGGCGCCCACGGCGTAGACGTTGACGACGCCGAGGTCGACCGAGGCGAGCTTGACGGTGACCTCGACGCCGGCCGCGTCGAACGCCGCCAGCGCAGCCAGGCTCACCGGGTCCCGCAGCTGCTCACGGCCGGGACCGAGGTCCACGACGTCGCCGGCGTCCAGGGCACGGAACCGCAGCCCGTTGCCGTCGCGCTGGAGGAGCTCGAGCAGCCCGTGCCCGACCGCCCACGCCAGGTCCTGCCCGGCGCCCAGGCCGTTGGTGATGGGCGTGACCAGCCAGCCGCCCTCGGGCGCCCCGCCCGGAACGTCGTCCCCGCTGACCGCGACCGCCTCCGCCGGCACCCAGACCTGCTCACCGGGGGCGCCGTCGCTCCAGCGCCGCAGCGGCAGCCAGCGCAGCGGCCGGTCGGGGTCGACGTCCGCGCCGGCGTCCACCGGCAGGGTCACCGGGTCCACGACGGCGTCCGCGCCGTGCCGGCGCCGCATGGCCGCGGTGCTCGCGGTCTCGGGCGCGCTGCGGCGGACCGAGCGCGACAGCTGGGCGGACTCCGTCATCTCCCCGAGCGCGGACAGCCGTGCCGCCAGCGGGTCCGGGCCGTAGCCGATGCCGCCGGCGGGGGCGTCGCGCACCCCGTCGGGCCCGCCGCCGGGGGCGGGGTAGGACGAGGCGGCGTGCACCGGCAGCCCGACGCGGTCCAGCGCCGTGATGTCGAAGTCCTCGTGGCTGCCCGCCGGGAGCGCGGCGAGCATCCGGTCGGCGACGGGGGAGGCCAGGTCGGGCTGGTCGGTCATGGCGCCCATCCTCTGGGGGACCGGTGCGGACGGCGACCGGGCCCGCCGCCTCCCGGCGCGGGGACGGGCGACCAGCCGACCGCCCGCGACGTCAGCGCCAGACGGTGCGGCGGCCCCGTCGCTCCGGTGGCCGGGAGGTCTCCCACACCCGGCGCCAGCGGGACACGTCGGGCCCGCTGGTCGGGGCGTTGCCGGCGCCCGAGGCGCGCAGCCGCGAGGAGTACCAGTCGCTGCTGTCCTCGTCGAGCAGGCCGGCCATCGCGGCCTGGATGCGGCGGGTGAAGTCGCGCGGGCCCTCGCCCTCGAGCGCGACGACCGGGTCGCCGTAGCGGATGCTCACCGGCGGGCGGCCGCGGGAGGGCCAGCCCTGCTCGTGCGGCATCGCGTTGAACGTCCCTCGGATGGCGATGGGGACGACCGGGACGCCGGCGCCGATCGCCGTGAACGCGGCACCGAGCTTGAACTGCCCGGTCCAGCCGTCGCGGGAGCGCGTGCCCTCGGGGTAGACGACGATCGACCAGCCGTCCTTGAGCAGGTACCCCGGGGTGCTCGACAGCGACCCGCCGCGGCGCTCGATGGGGAAGGTGTTGAAGAGGATCGCCGAGCCGGCCGCCCGCCACCACGTGTCGAAGAAGTAGTCCGCGGCCGCCGCGACGGCCGTCTTCCGCCGCCACCGCGCGGGCAGCGTGTTCATGATGAGCGGGGTGTCGACGTGGCTGGAGTGGTTGGCCACGAACACGACGGGTCCGTCGATCCGGTCGAGGACGTCCGTGCCGTGGGCGTGGACGGCGACCGTGGAGCGCAGCAGCGAGTTCATGCCGACGCCCAGCACGACCTCGCGGGCAGCCCGTGCGGCCGGCCCGCGCGCCCAGCGGGTGGGGAACACCCGCGTCGACCGTGCCGGGACGAACGGCTCGGCCGAGCGGGGCACGAGCGCCCGGCGGCCGACGCCCCAGCGCCAGCCCCGGGCGACCGTGCGGACGTCGCGGACGCCGTCGCGGACGAACGAGACGGGGGTGGTCCGGCTCACGTGACGTCCGCCACCAGGTGCGGCGGGTTGTGCAGGTACGTGATGGACGGGTCGGGACCGACGGTGTCGGAGACCATCTCCAGCGCGTCCTGCAGCGTGGTGGCCGCGCGGAAGCCCATCCGCGCGCAGGTCGCCCGGTCCCCGCCGACCCACACGACGTTGCGGCCGCTGCCCAGATGGTCCAGGGCGTGGGCGATCCAGTACCACATGTAGAACGGGTGGACGCCGTGATAGGCGTAGCTCGTCCGGTACAGGTGGACGTACCAGGGGTCGGTCGCGTACCGCTCCTCGAACTGCTTCTCGATGACCTGCGGGTCGGTCGAGGTCGACAGCACCTCCTCGAAGAAGTCCACGTACGAGGGGTGGTGGAGCTGGTTGAACTCCTTCGCGACCGGGTGGTACAGGATCACCGCGCCGCCCTGCCGGACGACGGGCTGGCCCCGGTAGGAGTTGAAGTAGTAGCCCAGGCCCATGCAGGCGGCCAGGACCGGGTTCATCGTCGAGTTGACGTTGTACGGCCCGACGAACGGGACGCCGAGGACCATGACGTCGCTCTGCCCCTGGACCGGGACGAGCTGCTGGCGGTGGACCGCGGCGATGGTCTTCTCGTGCACGGCCTCGACCTCGCCGGCGACGACGCCGGTGAGCCCGTAGGCGGACTTCATCGAGTGGAACGCACGGTGCTTGACCCGGGCGGGGGCGATCGCCAGGCCGCGACGGACGCCCACGAAGCGCGCCTGGTCGGCGATGTTCCACTCCCACTCGCGCTTCTGCAGGAACGAGTACGAGTCCGGGAAGATCGTGTTGTCGAGCGTGGTCTCGATCTGGAACACCTTGACGTGCTCGGCGACGACCTTGCCCATGCGCCAGGCGCTGGAGTGCAGGGCCGAGGCCTTGTGGTCCATGAACGACCGGCTCGCGACCATCGTCTTCGGGTTGTGGTGGTGGCGCAGGCTCGAGTACGGCGCCAGGCCGATCGCGACGGACTTGTGGCCGCCGTCCATCGCCACGAGGTTGACGTTGACGTAGACGAGCAGGTCCGACTCGGCCGACCGCTTGTGGATCTGGACGTCCTCGTCGTGGCGCGTCTTGCCGAGCGTGGCGATGCCATCGCGGTCCTCGGCGTCGAAGTTGTACAGCGCGCCCTGGGGGAAGAAGCTGCGGAAGACGCGCTCGCCGACGATGTGCTTGAGCTCGTCCGGGGTGAGGCGGCGGTGCAGGGCGTTGGCGCTGACCAGCTCGACGTCGTCGACGCCGGCCGCCGCGGCCATCTCCAGGACGGCCTCGATGATGCGCTGCCGGATGTCGGGGCTCCGCATCGGCGGCAGCGGGATGGAGATGTCGTCGAACGCGATCGTCAGGCGCATCCCGGCGAACAGCTGGGACGGCAGCGGGTCCTGGCCCTCGGGGTGCAGCAGCGCCTGCTGGATGGCCTCGTCGACGTCGGGGACGGTCGGCACGCTCTCCGGCGGGTAGACGACCCGCGTCCCCCGTGGGAACCGCTCGAGCCGGAACCCCTCGCCCTCGTGCACCACGAGCGGCGGGGTCCGGTCGTCCACCTCGAGCACGAAACCGGGACGCGTCATGCCGGGTATCCAACCACCCGGCGGTGGAGGTCCCGCCCCCGCGCCCTCGTGTGCTGGCGCCCCGCGCCTGGGGACGGGCCCGTCCTCGCGCGCGGGTCACGACGGTGAGAGCGGCCGGACGACGGGGACACGCCGACGGCCGCCGTCGGACGGCTGCTCTCGTGCCGGGCCGCGTCGTCCACAGGGCGCCGGCGCGTCCGGGACGGTAGGGGGCAGGCTCGGCCGGTGAGGTGGGACGACCTGGTGTGGACCCGGGAGCGGGCCCTGAGGGAGGGGGTGCCGCGCGAGCGGCTGACCGGTCCGGAGTTCGTGCGCGTGGTCCGGGGTCGGTACCTGGAGGCCGTGTGGGCGGACGACCTGCGGGCCCGGTGCGCTGCTGTGCTCGACGCGACCACCCCCGGTGCCTGCCTCAGCCACTGGACCGCCCTCGGGCTGCGCGGTCTGCCCGTCCCCGGACCGGTCGCGGGTGCCGTGCACGTCACCGTGCCCGCCGGCGCGGCCGTGCCCTACGGGGCCGGCGTCCACGGGCACCGGGCGACCTCGCTGCCGGTGTACGAGCTGGAGGGGCTGCCGGTGACCGGCGCCGTCCGGGCATGGTGCGACGCCGCCGCGCTGGCACCGCGGCTGGAGGACCTCGTGGCGGTCGGCGACGCGCTCGCCAGGCGGCGACCCACGACGCGACGCGACATCGGCCTCGTGCTGTCCGCCCGTCCCCGGGGTCGTGGGACCGCGCTGGGCCGTCGGGCGCTCGCGCTGCTCGACGAGCGCGCCGAGTCGCCGCAAGAGTCCAGGCTGCGGGTCGCGCTGACCCTCGCCGGGCTCGCTCCTCCGGCCGTCAACCACGTCGTGCGGGACGCCGCCGGGCGGCACGTGGCCCGCGTCGACCTGGCCTGGCCGGACCACCGGGTGGCGGTCGAGTACGACGGCGACCACCACCGGGGGACGGCGCAGTGGGCGGCGGACGTCGCCCGCCGGGAGGCGCTGGAGCGGCTCGGGTGGGTGGTCGTCGTGGTCCTCGCCGCCGACCTCCGCGGACCGGTGGAGCACCTGGTCGCCCGTATTTCCGCCCGCCTCGCGCTGCAGGCCGCGTGAGATCGTCCGAGTGACGGCGACACGCCGACGCGGGCCGTCAGACGGCCGATCTCGTGGACCGCACGCCGGGCGCTCGCGGCCGCCGGGCGGGTCAGTACGCGCCGGAGGGGTCGTAGGCGAGGCGGTAGCCGCGCTTGACGACGGTCTGGACCAGGGTGGGGACGCCCAGGCAGGAGCGGAGGCGGGCGACGGCCATCTCCACGGCGTGCTCGTCGCCGGTGCCGGGCAGGGCGGCGGCGAGCTCGGTGCGGGTGAGGACGTGGCCCGGCCGCTGGGCGAGGGCGCGCAGGACCGCGAGCTGGGTCGGGCGGACCTCGCGGAAGGCGTCGTCCAGGCGCACCCCCGTCGCGAGGACCGTGAGGCGGTGCCCGGCGACGTGCAGGGGGCGGGCGTCGCGGGCGGGCAGCGCGTCGGCGAGCTCGCGGACCATCGAGCCGAGCCGGGCGCGCTCGGGCTGGACGGTCGGCACGCCGAGCTCCTCGAGCGGGGCCGCGGTCACGGGGCCGACACAGCAGGCGAGCACCCGGCGCGACCGCAGCTGCGCGAGCAGGGCGTCGTGGGCCTCGAGCACCTCGGCGCGGCGCAGCACCGACACCGCGGCCGGGGCCGAGGTGAAGGTCAGCGCGTCCACGCCGCCTGCCGCCGCGAGCTCGACGAGCTTGTCCAGGGCGCCCGTGTCCGGCGGGGTCTCCCAGCGGTAGACGGGCACCTCGACGACGTCGGCCCCCGCGCCGTCGAGGGCCTCGACGAGGAACGGCAGCGGCTCGCCGTGCAGCTGGACGGCGACGCGCGCCCCGGTGAGGTCGGTCGCGAGCAGGTGGGCCAGCACCTCGCTGCTCGACTCCGACGACGGGGACCAGGCCTCGCGCAGCCCGGCCGCCCGGATCGCCCCGGTCGCCTTGGGGCCGCGGGCGAGGATGCGCGCCGAGGCGAGGGTGCCGCGCAGGTCGTCGCCGATGCCCCAGCCGTCGGCGGCCTCGAGCCAGCCGCGGAACCCGATGCCGGTCGTCACGACGACGTGGGTCGGGGCGTGGGCGACCAGCGCCTGGCTGGCGGCGAGCAGCTCGCGGTCGTCGGACAGCGGGAGCAGCCGGATCGCGGTGCCGACGAGGGTCCGGGCGCCGCGCCGCTCGAGCAGGGTGGCCAGCTCGTCCTTGCGGCGGTCGGCGGTGATCCCGACCAGGTAGCCCTCCAGGGGCCGGCTGCCCACCTCGGCGACGGGACGGCCCGCACCCGCCCCGGCCGTCACGGCGGACGGTCCGGCCGATGGCTCGTCCCCGGTCAGCGCGTCGGGGGCGACCCGCTGCGACGGCGGGGCCGGCTCAGCCGTCACGGGCCACCTCGCCCAGCCGCAGCAGCACCGTGCCGTCGACCACCCGGACCTCGTGCACGGGCACCCGGGTCCCGGGCTGCTCGAGGCAGCGGCCGGTCGCCAGGTCGAAGTGCTGCTTGTACAACGGCGAGGCGACCATCGGGGAGCCGTCGCGGGTGCCGACGATGCCCCGGGCCAGCACCTGCACGCCAGAGAACGGGTCGAGGTTGCCGACCGCCCGGACCGAGCCGTCGAGCAGCCGGAACAGGGCGACCTGCTCGCCGTCGACGAGCGCGGCGGCACCGCGCTCGGGGGCCAGGTCGTCGACGCGGCAGACCGCCAGCCACGGCCGCCCGGGATCGACCACCTGGGCGGGGACCCCGCCCACCAGGACCTCGTCGAGCGTGCTCATCTGGTCACCACCTCCGGCATCGGCAGGGCCACACCCGGTCGGGAGCGCCCCGCGGCCACCTCGACGTCGGTGGCGGGACGGATCTGGCCGCGCTCCAGTGTGAAGCGCACGGACGGGTCGGGGGTTTCGGGCGCGTTAACGAACGAGGAGAACCGGCGCAGCTTCTCGGGGTCGTCGAGCGTCGCGGCCCACTCGTCGGCGTAGGAGTCGACGTGCCGGGCCATGTCGGCCTCGAGCTCCGCGCCGATGCCGAGGGCGTCCTCGACGACGACGTGGTGCAGGTAGTCCACGCCGGACAGGCCCGAGTCGGGGTCGACGAGGGACTCCACCCACGTGCTCGTCCGCTGCAGCCGGTCGGCGGTGCGGACGTAGAACATGAGGTAGCGGTCGACGTAGCGGACCAGGTCCTCGGTGCTCACGTCCTTGACGAGCAGCTCCGCGTGGCGCGGGCGCATGCCGCCGTTGCCGCCGACGTAGAGGTTCCAGCCGAGCTCGGTGGCGATGATGCCGAAGTCCTTGCTGCGGGCCTCGGCGCACTCCCGGGCGCAGCCGGACACCCCGGACTTGAGCTTGTGCGGCGACCGGAGCCCCCGGTAGCGCTCTTCGAGGGCCACGGCGAGGCCGGTCGAGTCCTGCACGCCGTAGCGGCACCAGTCCGTGCCGACGCACGACTTCACCGTCCGCAGCGACTTGCCGTAGGCGTGCCCGGACTCGAAGCCCGCGTCCACGAGCCGGCGCCAGATCGCGGGCAGCTGGTCCAGCCGGGCGCCGAACATGTCGATCCGCTGGCCGCCCGTGAGCTTGGTGTACAGCCCGAAGTCGCGGGCGACCTCGCCGATGACGATGAGCCCGGCGGGCGTCACCTCCCCGCCCGGCATCCGCGGCACCACCGAGTACGTGCCGTTCTTCTGCATGTTGGCCATGACGTGGTCGTTGGTGTCCTGCAGGGCGGCGTTCTCCCCGTCGAGCACGTGCGCCGGTGCCAGCGTGGCGAGGATGTTCGCGACGGTCGGCTTGCAGATGTCGCAGCCGCGGCCGGTGCCGTGGGCGGTGACGACCTGCGTGAACGTCGTGTGGCCGGAGAGCCGGACGAGGTCGTACAGCTCGCGGCGGGTCAGGGCGAAGTGCTCGCACAGCGACCGGTCGACCTCGACGCCCATCGTGTCCAGGGTGCTGGTGACCAGGGCGGCGATCATGGGCACGCACGAGCCGCAGCCGGTCCCGGCGCGCGTGCACCCCTTGACCGCGGCGACGTCGCGGGCGCCGTCGTGGACCGCGGCGCAGATGCTGCCCTTGGTGACGTCGAGGCAGCTGCAGACGACGGCCGCGTCGGGCAGGCCGGCGGGACCGGCGACGACCGGCCCGTCGCCGGCGCGGGGGAACAGCACCTGCTCGGCCGTCCCCGGCAGGGTGCCCGCGCTCGCCGCGAGCGCCTTCAGCGTGGGGTAGGCCTCGGCGTCCCCGACGAGGACGGCGCCCAGCACGGCGCCGGTGACCTCGTCGACGACGACCTTCTTGTAGACCCGGGCGGTCGGGTCGTTCCACACCAGCTCCAGCGCGCCGGGCGTGCGGCCGTGGCAGTCGGCGACGCTGGCGACGGGGATGCCGGTGAGCTTGAGCGTGGTCGACATGTCGGCGCCGGTGAAGGTGGCGGTGGGGGCGGGCCGCGCGGTGTCGACGCGGGCGAGCACCTGCTCGGCGACCACGGCGGCCATCGCGTAGCCGGGGGCGACCAGGCCCCAGACCTGGCCCTGCGCCAGGGCGCACTCCCCGACGGCGTAGACGTCGGGGTCGCTGGTGCGGCAGGCGTCGTCGACGACCACGCCGCCGCGCCCGCCGACGTCGAGGCCGGACGCGCGGGCGAGCTCGTCGCGGGGGCGGATGCCGGGGGAGAACACGACGAGGTCGACGTCGACACGGCGGCCGTCGGCCAGGTCGAGGCCGGCGACCGAGCCGTCGGGGCCGGTGCGGACCCGGGTGGTCGAGGCGTCCAGGTGCACGGTCATGCCGAGCTGCTCGACGTGGCGGCGGAGCATCCCGGCGCCGCCCTCGTCCAGCTGCAGCGGCATGAGCCGGTCGGACAGCTGGACCACGTGGGGCTCCAGGCCGAGCCGCTGCAGCGCCTCGGCGGCCTCCAGCCCGAGCAGCCCGCCCCCGACCACGGCGCCCGAGCGCCGGCCGCGCGCGTAGGCGGCGATCGCGTCGAGGTCGTCGAGGGTGCGGTAGACGAACGTGCCGGGGGCGTCGTGGCCGGGGACCGGCGGGACGAAGACCGACGACCCGGTGGCCAGGACCAGGGTGTCGTATGGGTGCAGCGCCCCGGTCGCGTCGGTGACCGTCCGGGCCGTGCGGTCCAGCGCGACGGCCGGGGTGGCCAGGTGCAGGGCGAACCGGTGCGCGACGTCCTCGCTGTCGTCCGGGTCGGCGGGGGCGTCGAAGAACCCCTCCTCGACCATCGTCATGTCGGCCTCGCTGCGCCCGGCGAGGTAGGACGACAGGCCGACCCGGTCGTAGGCGGGCCGGTGCTCCTCGGCCAGCACGGTGACGTCCAGGCGCGCACGGGTCGCGGGGTCGGCCCCGGCGAGGCCGTCGCGCAGCCGGGTGAGCAGGTGGTGGCCGACCATGCCGTGGCCGACGACGACGACGCGGTGGGGCAGGCGGGGGGCAGGGCTCATGCGCTGATCTCCTCGTGCTGGGCGGGCGGCGCGGGGGCGACGGTCGGACCGGCCGGTGCGGGGACGGGTCCCGGGGCGGGCGGCAGGGCGGGCGGCAGGGCGGGCGGCAGGGCCGCGAGCAGCGCGCG
>NZ_JBBEOI010000070.1 GCF_037860755.1 Aquipuribacter hungaricus
GCGCTGCTCGGCGGGGGCGCCGCGACCGCGCTGGCGGGCACCCTGGTCGTCGCCGCATCGGGCAGCGTCGGCACCGCGCTGGCCGGTCTCGTGCTGGCCGCCGTCGGCACCGCCGTGCTGTTCCCCACGCTGCTCAGCCGCGCGGTGCGCGACGTGCCCGCCGCCCGGCGGGGCCGTGCCACCTCGACCGTCGCGACGACCGCCTACCTCGGCTTCCTCGCCGGCCCGGTCTACGTCGGCCTGCTGTCGCAGGCCACCGGGCTCCGCGGCGCCATGGTCGGGGTCGCGGCGCTCGTCGCCGTCGTCGGGGTGCTCGCGCCCCTCACCGGGAGGGCTCGACGGCAGGAGCGGGTACCGCCGGTCGTCCGCGCCGGGTACTGAGCCCGCAGGACCGCCCGGGTGCTCCGGGGACGGCGGTGGGCGGCAGCCGACCCGCCCGCCTACGCTCCACCCGGGTGCGCACGGTCGAGGACCGGGCGCTGGTCGTCCCGCGAGGCCGCGGGCACCGCGGCGCACGACGGACGGAGGGCACGGCCATGGACACGCAGGGGGCAGGCACGGACGGCGTCGGGTCGCGCTCCGACCCCGCCACGGCCCACCTCGAGCTCCACCAGGTCGTCGTCGGCTCGGAGTCCCTCACGCAGGTCCTGGACCGGGTTGCCCACCTGGCGACCCGCGCGGTGCCGGACGTCGACGAGGTGTCGGTGACCTTCGTCGAGGAGGGCCGGGGGCGGACCGTGGTCTTCACCGGGCAGCTCGCCGTCCAGCTGGACGAGCGCCAGTACGCCGACGGCTTCGGGCCCTGCCTGGACGCCGCCGCCACCGGCCGCATCGTGCAGGTCCCGGACACCGCCAACGACAGCTCGTACCCCGACTTCGCCGGGCAGGCGGTCCGGTCCGGGGTCACCCGGACGCTGTCCGTCGGCATGCCGGTCCACGGCCGCACCACGGGCGCCCTCAACATGTACGGCTTCCGGGGCACCGGCTGGGACGACCTGACCATCGCCATGGCGGACGGCTTCGCCGCGCACGCCGGCGTCGCCCTGGCCAACGCCGCGCTGTACGCCCGCGCGGTCGACGAGGTCTCCCAGATGCGGGAGGCCATGGCCTCGCGCGCCGTCATCGAGCAGGCCAAGGGCATGGTCATGGCGGCCCGGGGCTGCACGGCCGACGAGGCGTTCGCCGAGCTGGGCCGCATGTCCGCCCAGGCCAACCGCAAGCTGCGCGACATCGCCGAGGACGTCGTCTCCGACCTCGGCCGCTCCCTCTGACGCGCGGCCCCTGCGGGCCCCGCCGGCGGGGCCTAGGGTCGGTCCCGCGCACGCCCGTGGCATCCCGCCCCGGCCGCCAGACATCGGAGGCACGGCAGTGCCGGACCCGGTCGAGACCTCCCCCCTCACCCGCCTGTCGGGCGGCCTGCTGCCCCTGCTCGACGCCGCGATGCCCGGCAACATCACCGCCGTGCTGCGCCGCTTCCTCGTGGAGCACGCCGGTGCGAGCGACGCCGGGATCCTGCTGGCCGACTACGAGCTGAGCCAGCTGAGGCGGCTGTCGCCCCGGCCGGGCGAGACCGAGAAGGTCCCCGTGACGGGCAGCATCGAGGGGCAGTGCTTCGTCGCGCAGTCCCTGCTGGTCGACCCGGGCCGCACGGGCCGCACCGCCCTCGACCGTCCGGGCGGGCCGGCCGGGGGCGCGGCGGGGGCCGACGAGACGCTCGTCCTCGTGCCGCTGTCGCTGCGGGCCGAACGGCTCGGTGTGCTGCAGGTCGCCTTCCAGGGGCCCGTGTCGGCAGGGCTGCTCCGCGGCCTGCAGGAGGTCGCCCTCGCCACCACGTACACCCTCGTCGTCTGCGGCTCGTTCTCCGACGTCGTGGAGGTCACCCGCCGGGCGGAGCCGCTGACGCTGGCGGCCGAGATGCAGTGGAACCTCCAGCCGCTGCGGGCCTTCAGCGCACCCGGCTTCTCGGTCGCCGGGCAGCTCATCCCCTCCTACGAGGTGGGCGGCGACACCTACGACTACGACGTCGCGGCCGACCACCTGGACCTGTCGAGCCTGGACGCCATGGGTCACGGCCTGGGGGCCAGCGTGCTGGCGGCGCTCGCGACGGCGGTCATGCGCAACACCCGTCGCGGCGGCGGCGGCCCGGCCGAACAGGTCACGCGGGCCGACCGGGCCCTGCTGGCGCACTTCGGCGGCGCCCAGTTCGTCACCGTCCTCGCGATGCGGCTGGGCCTGCGCAGCGGGGTGCTCGAGCTCGTCAACGCCGGGCACCCCGCTCCGTGGCTCATCCGTGACGGGCGGGCCGCGCAGGTCACGCTGGACCCGCGCCTGCCCGCAGGCATGTTCGAGGCCACCGACTACGTCGTCGAGCACCTGCAGCTGCAGGCCGGGGACCGGCTCGTCGTCGTCACGGACGGCGTGCTCGAGGCCGGCGCCCCCGGGGAGGAGCTGGGCGAGGACCGGCTGGCCGGGCTGCTCCTGGCCTCGGCCGACCTCACGCCCCACCAGTGCGTGGCCGAGGTCCTGCACACCGTCCGCGCCTACGCCCCACGCCTGCACGACGACGCGACGGTCGTCTGCCTGGACTGGGACGGCCCCAGCGGCAGCAGCGTCGTCACGGGCTGAGGCCGGACGCCGGCCGCGCCGGCCGGACCCGTCAGCCCCGCAGCTCGGCGACCACCCGCTCGACGAGCGCGAGGTTGCCGCGCACCGTGAGCACGGAGTCGACGTAGGCGGCGTTGGACTCGGCCACGCCGAGCCGGACCACCCGGCCGGCGGCCACGGCGGGCACGGTCGCGTACAGGGCCTGGTCCTCGAGCAGCCGCACGGCGTCACCCTCGGGCTCCTCGAAGTCGAGCACGACGATCCCGTCGGCGTCCTCGAGCGCACCGTAGAGCTGCTCGACCACGACCTCGTCGGCGGCCTCCCCCTCGGCCTGCTGCGCCGGCAGGCTCGGCAGCCCCATCTCGGTGAGCAGCGCCCCCACCGGGCTGGCGTCGTTGAGCTGGCCGTAGTAGCCGGGGAAGGCGAAGACCCACCGCATCTGCAGCGCGCTGCCGGCCAGCCGCTCCCCCGCCGCCGCGATCTCCGCGTCGAGCTCGGCGACGAGCCGCTCGGCCTCCTCGTCCTCGCCGACCGTGGCGGCGACCTGCCGGAGGTTGTCGCGCCAGCCGACGAAGCTCGTGGAGACGGTGGGCGCGATGGCGGCGAAGTCCTCGATGGTGTCCTCGGTGACGAAGCCGTACTGCCCGACGATGACGTCCGGCCGCCACGACGCCATCCGCTCGAAGTTCGGCTCCCCGCCCAGCCGGTAGCGCTCGATGGCCGGGTCGTCGCCCCCGGCCTCGAGCACCCACGGGGTCAGCGGGTCGTTGCGCTGGCCGAACCCGACCGGCGTGACCCCGAGGGCGAGGAGGCTGGCCAGCTCGGCCCCGTCGGTGGCCGCGACCACGCGTCGGGGCGCCCGCTCGACCACGGTCGACCCGGCGGCGTGCTCGACCGTCCGCGGGAAGCCCGTCCCGCCCGACGGCACGGCCGCACCGGTGGGGGCGGCGGAGGGCCCGGCCGACGAGCAGGCGGAGACGCCCAGGAGCGTCGCGGCCGAGGCCCCGGCCAGGAGGCCTCTCCGGGTCCAGCCGGTGCCGTCGGCGGGGGTCGGGGCGGGGCGCATGTCTCTCCTCGGTCAGGGCCCGGCCGGTGGCCGGGGGCGGGGTAAGGTGGACCTTACCTGCCGCTCCACCGGCTCCGGACCCCACCTCGGAGGGGACCGGGACGTGCCGCGCCGGGTCACGGTCCGGGCCGCGAGGGGGACCCGTCGCGCGGGTCCCGCCGTCCCCCGACCGTCGGGCTCCCGGGTCCCTATCCTGGGGTCCGTCGTCGGGCCAGGACTCGACCGCGACCCCGCCCGGGTCGCCACGCCGAGCCAGGAGGGCCCCGATGCCCGCGCCGAGCACCACCCCCGACGACCGGTCGCGCGCCGAGCGCGTCATCGAGGCGATGTCGGTCGGCTACCTGACGCTGGACGCCGCCTGGCGGGTCACCCAGGTCAACGCCGAGGCGGTCAGCCTGCTCGGCCGCCCCGGCGGCGAGCTCGTCGGCGGCGTGCTGTGGGACCTGTTCCCCGACGCCGTGGGGAGCGACTTCGAGACCGCCTACCGCCGGGCGGTCGCGACCGGCCGGACGGAGACGTTCGACGCGTTCTACCCCGCACCGCTGGACGCCTGGTACGAGGTCCGCGCCATCCCCGAGGCGGGCGGCCTGGCCCTGTACTTCCTCGACGTCACCGCCCGCCGGGACGCCGAGCGCACCGCCCGGCACCGTGGCGAGCGGCTGGCCGCCGTCGGCGAGGTCGCGCTGGCCCTCGCCGACGCCCAGGACATGACCGACCTGGTGACGACCATGGCGGAGCGCGGCCTGGGTGCGCTCGGCGCCGACGGCGGCGCGGTCGCCGTGCCCGACCCCGACGACCCCGGCGCGCTGCTGTCCTACATCACGTCGAGCTACGGCCCGGGGGCACAGGCGAGCTTCGGCCGCCTGACGGTCGACGCGGCGCTGCCGGTGTGCGAGGCGTACACCACCGGGCGGCGGGTCCTCGTCCCCGACCTGGAGGCGGCCCTGGCCTACTCGCCCCTGATGGCGGACGTGGTGGCGTCGACCGGGTCCCCCGTGTACGTCTCGCTGCCGCTGCGGGCCGCGGGGCAGGTCATCGGGGTGCTCACCGCCGGCTGGGAGCAGCCTCAGCCGTTCGACGACGAGCAGCTGGAGCTCGTGGAGACCTACGCGGCCCAGTGCGCGCAGGCCCTGCAGCGGCTGCGCGCCCGCGACCTCGAGCAGGCCGCCACCGCGGCCGCGCGCCGCTCGGCCGAGCAGCAGGCCGCCCTCGTCGCGCTCGCCATGACGCTGGAGGGGACGGCCACCGCGGCGGACGTCCTGGAAGTCGTCGGCTCGCGCGCCGTCGCCCTGCTCGGCGCCCAGGACGCCGTGCTGTGCCTGGCCGGCCCGACGGCCGTGCGCGCCCTCACCACCACGGAGACGGACGGGCGGCCGCTCACGCAGGAGAGCCGGCTCCCCGCGGACCTCGCGCTGCCCATGGTCGACACCGCCGTCACCGGCACCCCGCACCACTTCGGCGACCGCGCGGAGGTCCTGGCCCGGTTCCCCGCCGTCGCGGGCACGTACGCCGCGACCCGGACCCGCGCCTCGGCCGCCGTGCCGCTGCGGGCCGGGGGCACGGTGACCGGCTCGCTGGCGGTGGCGTTCGACCACGACCGCGCCTGGGTGCCGGCCGAGCGGGACCTGCTGGACGCGGTCGCCGCGCTGACCGGCCAGGCGCTGGAGCGGATCAGCGCCCGCGACGCCGAGCGCACGGCCACCCGCGCCGTCGCCCAGCTCGCCGAGACCCTGCAGCGCTCGCTGCTGAGCAGCCCGCCGCAGCCGCACCAGCTCGAGGTCGTGGTCCGGTACGCCCCCGCCGCGTCCGAGGCCGAGGTCGGCGGGGACTGGTACGACGCGTTCGTCACCTCCGAGGGCACCGCCAGCCTCGTCGTCGGCGACGTCACCGGGCACGACCGCCACGCGGCGGCCGCCATGGCCCAGCTGCGCAACCTGCTGCGCGGCATCGGCTACGCGGTCGGCCAGCCCCCCGCGGCGGTGCTGTCGACGCTCGACCGCGCGCTGGGCGACCTGTCCGTGGACGCCATGGCGACGGTCGTGCTCGTCCAGGCCCAGCAGTCCGCCGAGCAGGAGCAGCGGGGCGCGCACGGGCTGCACTGGGCTAACGCCGGGCACCTGCCGCCGCTGCTCGTGGCGCCCGACGGCACGCCCGGGTACCTGCTCACCGAGCCGGAGCTCATGCTCGGCGTCGACCCGTCGGGCTCCCGGACCGACCACCACGTCGTGCTCGAGCCGGGAGCGACCCTGCTGCTGTTCACCGACGGCCTCGTCGAGCGGCGCGGCGCGCACCTGCAGGCGGGCCTGGACTGGCTCGCGCGGGCCGTCGGCGAGCTGGTCCACCTGCCCCTGGACGAGCTGTGCGACGCCGTGCTCGGGCAGGTCGGCTCCCGGGTCGAGGACGACGTCGTGGTGCTCGCCGTGCGCCCGGTCCCGCCGGGCTGAGCCCGGGGCAGCCGGGGCCAGCCGTCAGGCGGCCGGCTCGACGACGCAGAACCAGACCACCTTGCCGGCGGGCCGGCGCCGCCACCCCCAGCGCTGGGCGAGGGCGTCGAGCAGCTCGACGCCCCGGCCGCTCTCGTCCTCGTCGCCGCTGGGCCGGGGACGCCGCGGCGGGGAGGACGACCCGTCCTCGACCTCGACGCAGAGCACGTCGCCCTCCTCCACCAGCCGCACCGTGCTGGCGGTGCGCGCGTGGACGACGACGTTGGTGACCACCTCGGTGAGCAGCAGCTCGGCCAGGTCCCCCACCGACGACGCCGGGTCGACGACGAGCTGCTGGCGCAGCCAGCGCCGGGCCGCCCGCGGCGCCGAGGCCTCGCACGGCAGCCGGATCTCCGCTCCTGCGTCCATCCCACCCCCCGGTGCTCCAGGACCACGCCCACTGTCCGTGGCCGAGGACGCACACCGTGCCACATGCAGGGGGCTGCTCCTCACCGGGGCACACCAGGCGGGACCGCGGGCCGGCTGACCTGCCGGCACTGGCCCCGCCGGCGGCGGGGTCAGGGGACCAGGCGGTAGCCGACCCCGGCCTCGGTGATGAGGTGCCGCGGGCGCGACGGCTCCGGCTCGAGCTTGGCGCGCAGCTGGTTGAGGTAGACCCGCAGGTAGTGCGTCTCGCGGTCCAGGTGAGGACCGCGCAGCTCCTGCAGCAGCTCGCGCCGCCCGACCACCCGGCCGACGTCGCGGGCGAGCAGCTCCAGCACCCGGTACTCCGTGGGCGTCAGCGACACCGGCAGGCCGTCGGCGTCGGTGACGAGCCGGCGGGCGAGGTCGACGGTGAAGGAGGCGGTGACGACGACCGGCGCGTCCTGCCCGGGCGAGCCGCGGCGGACGGCCGCCCGGAGCCGGGCGAGCAGCTCGTCCATGCCGAACGGCTTGGTGACGTAGTCGTCGGCGCCGGCGTCGAGCGCGTCGACCTTGTCGTCGCTGGTCTGCCGGGCCGACAGCACGACCACCGGGACCTGCGACCACGCGCGCAGGGCACGGAGCACGTCGGTGCCGTCCATGTCGGGCAGGCCGAGGTCGAGCACGACGAGCTCCGGCGACCACGCGACCGCCGTCTCGACGGCCTCGGTCCCGGTGGTCACCGTCCGCACGTCGTGCTGCTGCGAGCGCAGCGTGATGCCGAGCGCGCGGGCGAGGGCGGGGTCGTCCTCGACGACGAGCACCCGGCTCACGAGGTCACGCCCAGCGGGGTCACCGGCAGGCGGAACACCATGGTGAGCCCGCCCCCGGGGGTGTCCTCGGCGTCGAGGGTGCCGCCGTTCACCTCGGCCAGGCCCCGTGCCACGGCGAGCCCCAGCCCGAGGCCGTCCGGGCTGCCGCCGGTGTCGCCGAGGCGCTGGAAGGGCGCGAACAGCCGGGCGCGCCGGCCCTCCGGCACCCCGGCGCCCCGGTCGGCGACCCGGAGGACGACGCTGCCGGGGACCAGCGCCGCGCTGATCGCCACCGGCGCGCTGCCGGCGTAGCGGACCGCGTTCTCGGCCACGTTGGCGACGGCCCGCTCGAGCAGGCCCGCGTCGACGTCCAGCAGGGGCAGGTCGTGCGGGACGTCGACCTGGACCCGGCCCGGCTCCACCCCGGACAGGGCCCGTGCGACGACGTCCTCCAACGCGCTCGGCCGGGGGCGCGGCACCACGGCGCCGGCGTCCAGGCGGCTCATGTCCAGCAGGTTGTCGATGAGCGCCTGCAGCCGGTCGGTGGAGAGGTCGACGTCGCGCAGCAGGGCGTCGCGGTCCTCCGGCCGGAGGGGGATGTCGCGGCTGAGCAGGGTCGACACCCCCGCCTTGATCCCGGCCAGCGGGGTGCGCAGGTCGTGGGACACCGCGGCGAGCAGCGCGGTCCGGGTACGGGTCCGCTCCCGCTCCCCCTTGGCGGTCCGGGCCTCCTCGCGCAGCCGGTCGCGCTCCAGGACGGCGGCGACCTGCGTGGCGAGGGCGCTGACGACCCGCAGCTCGTCCGAGCCCAGCCGGGCGCCCGCCAGCCGCAGCGCGGTGGTGCCGTCGACGTCGACCACCGCGCACCGGCTGCGGGGGTCCTGGGTCCCGGCGCCGACGGCGGCCACGGCAGCCCCGTCACCGCCCCCGTCCCCGCGGGCGACCAGGTCGACGCCCTCGAGCCCGAACGAGGTCCGCAGCTGCTCGAGCAGGTCCGCGAGGCTGTCCCGGCCGGACAGCACGGAGTGGGCGAAGCCGGTGAGCACGTCGGCCTCGGCGCGGGCCCGGGCCGCCTCCGCCGACGCGCGGGCCGCCCGGTCCACCGCGGTCGCCACCGTGACCGCCACGAGGACGAGGACGACCAGGGTGACGAGGTCGACCTCGGCGTCCACCCGCAGCGTGTAGTACGGCTCGGTGAACAGGTAGTTGCTCAGCAGCCCGCTGAGCAGGGCCGCCAGCACGGCCGGGCGCAGCCCGCCGACGACCGCGACGACGACCGTGGCCGTGAGGAACAGCAGGACCACCGTGGACAGGGCGTGAGCCTCGCGGGTGGTCTGCAGCACCAGGCCGAGCACGGTCGGCGCGAGCAGCGCCAGCACCCAGCCCAGGGTGAGGCGGGCGCGCCCGACCGGGTTGGTCCGGGGCTGCCGCAGCAGCGCCCGGCGGGCGGCGCGCTCGTGGGTGACGACGTAGACGTCGATGTCGCCGGAGGCCCGGACCACCTGCGGGACCACGCCGGGGGCGAGCGCGGCGGCGACCCGGCCCCGCCGGCTGGCCCCGAGCACGACCTGGGTGGCGTTGACCGCCCGGGCCAGGTCCAGGACCGCGGCGGGCACGTCGTCGCCGACGACGACCTGCCAGCGGGCACCGAGCCCCTCGGCCAGGGCGCGGGTGCGGGCCAGGTCGGCCGCGGACGTCCCGGTCAGCCCGTCGCTGCGGCTGACGTGGACGGCGAGCAGCTCCGTACCGCTGCCGCGGGAGGCGATCCGGGCGCCCCGGCGCAGCAGCGTCTCCGACTCCGGGCCCCCGGTGACGGCGACGAGCACGCGCTCCCGGGCGGGCCAGGCCGCGACGATGCCGTGCCGCTCGCGGTAGTCCTCCAGGGCCGCGTCGACCCGGTCGGCGACCCACAGCAGCGCCAGCTCGCGCAGCGCCGTGAGGTTGCCGACCCGGAACCAGTCGGCGAGCGCGGCGTCCACCCGCTCCGGGGGGTACACGTTGCCGTGGGCCATCCGCCGCCGCAGCGCCTCGGGGCTCATGTCGACGAGCTCGACCTGCTCGGCGGCGCGGACCACGGTGTCGGGCACCGTCTCCTGCTGCCGTACCCCGGTGATCGCGGCGACGACGTCGACGAGGCTCTCCAGGTGCTGGACGTTGACGGTGGTGACGACGTCGACGCCCGCGTCGAGCAGCGCCTCGACGTCCTGCCACCGCTTCTCGTGCCGCGAGCCGGGCGCGCAGCTGTGGGCGAGCTCGTCGACCAGGGCGACCTCGGGCGCGCGACGGAGCACGGCGTCCAGGTCCATCTCGTCCAGGTCGGTCCCCCGGTGCCGGAGCCGGCGCCGCGGCACGACCTCCAGGCCCTCGAGCAGCTCGGCGGTGTGGCGGCGCCCGTGCGTCTCGACGACGGCGACCACCACGTCGGTGCCGCGGGCCGCACGTCGGCGGCCCTCGTCGAGCATGGCGAAGGTCTTGCCCACGCCGGGCGCCGCCCCGAGGTAGACGCGCAGGGTCCCGCGCCGGCTGCCGTCCACGGGTCTCATGGTCGCAGCCCCCCGGGCGGCGGCCTCAGCCCGTCGCACCGGCGCCGCCCCCGGCCTCTCCTGCGTCCCCCCGCTCAGCCAGCGCGAGGTTGAGCCCGAGGACGGACACCCCCGGCTCGCCGAGGAACCCCAGCGACCGTCCGGTGGTGGCGTCGGCGACCAGGGCCCGGACCTCGGCCTCGTCGAGGCCCCTCTCGCGGGCGACCCGGGGTACCTGCAGCTCGGCGTAGGCGGCCGAGACGTGCGGGTCCAGGCCGGACGCCGAGGCGGTGACCGCGTCCGGGGGGACGGCCGAGGCGTCGACGCCCTCGCGGGCGGCCACCGCATCGATCCGCTCCTGCACGGTGGCGAACAGCTCCTCGTTCTCGGGCCCGAGGTTGCCGGCGCCGCTGGCCAGCGGGTCGTAGCCGTCACCGGCCGCCGACGGGCGTGGCACGAACCAGCCCTCCCCCTCCGGCGGCACCTGGCCCAGCAGGGCGGAGCCGACCACCTCGCCGTCGAGCCGGACCAGGGAGCCGTCGGCCCGGTCGGGGACGAGCCGCCCCACGGCCCAGACCGCGCCGGGGTAGGCGAGACCGAGCACCAGGGTGAGGACCAGCAGGAGTCGGAGGCCGGCCAGGGTCTGCTGCGCGAAGGAGGTCACAGGAACGATCCGATCAGGAGGTCGACGGCCTTGATGCCGAGGAAGGGCGTGACGATGCCGCCGACGCCGTACAGCAGGAGGTTGCGCCGCAGCAGCGCCTCGGCGCTGACGGCGCGGTAGCGGACGCCCCGCAGGGCCAGCGGCACCAGGGCGACGATGACCAGCGCGTTGAACACCACGGCGGACAGCACCGCCGACCCCGGGCTGGACAGCCGCATGACGTCCAGCACACCCAGCTGGGGGAAGGTCCCGGCGAACAGGGCCGGGACGATGGCGAAGTACTTGGCCACGTCGTTGGCGACGGAGAACGTGGTGAGCGCGCCGCGGGTGATGAGCAGCTGCTTGCCGATCTCGACGATCTCGATGAGCTTGGTCGGGTCGGAGTCGAGGTCGACCATGTTGCCGGCCTCCTTGGCGGCGGTCGTCCCGCTGCCCATCGCGACGCCGACGTCCGCCTGGGCCAGGGCCGGGGCGTCGTTGGTGCCGTCGCCGGTCATGGCCACGAGCCGGCCGCCCGCCTGCTCGCGGCGGATGAGGTCGAGCTTGTCCTCCGGGGTCGCCTCGGCGAGGACGTCGTCGACGCCCGCCTCCGCGGCGATCACCCGGGCGGTGGTGGCGTTGTCGCCGGTCACCATCACGGTGCGGATGCCCATCCGCCGCAGCTGCTCGAAGCGCTCGCGCATGCCGGGCTTGACGACGTCCGACAGGGCGACGACGCCGAGGCTGACCGCCGGCCGGCCGGGCAGCCGCTCGGCGACGACCAGCGGGGTGCCGCCCCGGGCCGAGACCTGCTCGACCGCCGGCGCCAGGTCCGTCGACGGGGTGCCGCCGTGCTGGGTGACCCACGCGACGACGGCGCTCGCGGCGCCCTTGCGGACCTCGCGCCCGTCGGCGAGGTCGACGCCGCTCATCCGGGTCTGGGCGGTGAAGGGGACAGCGGTGGAACCGTCCGGCTGCGCGTCGAGCGGTCCCTGCTCCAGGTCCACGAGCTCGACGACGTAGCGGCCCTCGGGCGTCTCGTCGGCGAGGCTGGCGAGCCGGGCCGCCTGGGCGAGCACCTCGCGAGGGGTGCCGCCGGCGGGCAGCAGGTCGGTGGCCCGCCGGTCCCCGAGGGTGATGGTCCCGGTCTTGTCCAGCAGCAGGACGTCCACGTCGCCCGCGGCCTCGACGGCCCGACCGGACATGGCGAGCACGTTGCGCTGGACGAGGCGGTCCATGCCGGCGATGCCGATCGCCGACAGCAGCGCGCCGATGGTCGTGGGGATGAGGCAGACGAGCAGCGCGACGAGCGTCACCAGCGGTTGCGCCGCGCCGGAGTAGACGGCGAACGGCTGCAGGGTGACGACGGCGAGCAGGAACACCAGGGTCAGCGAGGACAGCAGCAGCCCGAGCGCGACCTCGTTGGGGGTGCGCTGGCGGGCGGAGCTTTCGACCAGGCGGATCATCCGGTCGAGGAACGTGTCCCCGGCGGCGGCGGTGATCCGCACGACGATCCGGTCCGACAGCACCCGCGTCCCGCCGGTCACCGCCGAGCGGTCCCCGCCGGACTCCCGGATGACCGGGGCGGACTCCCCGGTGACGGCCGACTCGTCGACGCTGGCCACCCCCTCGACGATGTCGCCGTCGGAGGGGACGGTCTCGCCCGCGACGACGACGACCAGGTCGCCCACCGCGAGGTCGGCGCCGGCGACCTGCTCGTCGCTGCCGTCGGGCAGCAGCCGGCGGGCCAGGGTCCCGGTGCGGGCCTGGCGCAGGCTGTCGGCCTGGGCCTTGCCGCTGCCCTCGGCCACGGACTCCGCGAGGGTGGCGAACAGCACCGTCAGCCACAGCCAGACCGTGATCGACCACGAGAGGACGCTCGGGTCGAGGACGGACAGCGCGGTGGTGAGGGCGGCGCCGACCCAGACCACGAGCATGACGGGAGTCCGGACCTGGTGGCGCGGGTCGAGCTTGCGCAGCGCGCCCGGGAGCGCGTCGAGCACCTGGCGCACGGACAGCGCGGAGGAGGTGCGGCGCCGTGCATCCGGGGGGTCGGCGTCCTCCCTGGCCGGGCTGGGCGAGGGGGTGGTGGCGGTGGTGACGGTGCTCACTGGAGTGCCTCCGCGAGAGGGCCGAGGGACAGGGCGGGGAAGAACGTGAGGCCGGCGACGACCACGACGACGAAGCCGTGCAGGCCGACGAACACCGGGGTGTGGGTCGGCAGGGTCCCGGCGCCGGGCGTGGTCCGGACCTGCTGCGCGAGCGACCCGGCGAGGGCGAGGACCAGGACCACCGGGACGAACCGGCCCAGCAGCATCACCAGACCGAGCGCGGTGTCCTGGTACGTCGTCCCGGCGCCGAACCCGGCGAACGCCGAGCCGTTGTTGTTCGCGGCGGAGGCGTAGGCGTAGAGGACCTCGCCGAGCCCGTGGGGGCCCGGGTCCTGCACCGAGGCCTCGACCAGGGCGGGGGTCCCGGCGGTGAGCGCCGCCCCGACCAGCAGCAGGGCCGGCATGGTGAGGATGGACAGCGCGACCAGGGTGACCTCGCGCCGGCCGACCTTCTTGCCCAGGTACTCCGGGGTGCGCCCGACCATGAGCCCGGACAGGAACACCGCCAGGACGGCGAGCACGAGGATCCCGTACAGGCCGGAGCCGACGCCGCCGGGGGCGACCTCGCCCAGCATCATGAGCACGAGCGCCACCCCGCCGCCGGCCGCCGTCAGGCTGTCGTGGGAGGCGTTGACCGCGCCGGTGCTCGTGGCGGTCGTCGACACCGCGAACAGGGCCGACGCCCACTCCCCGAAGCGGGTCTCCATGCCCTCCATGGCGGCCCCGGCGAGCTGGGGCACGCTGCCGAGCGCCCGCACCTCGGCCCAGGTGGCTACGGCGAGGGCGAGCCCCCAGATGCCGGCCATGACGCCCAGGACGGCGAGCCCCTGGCGTCGGTCACCGACCATCGTGCCGAAGGTGCGGGGCAGGGCGGAGGGGACGAGCAGCAGCAGGAAGACCTGGAGCAGGTTGGTCAGCCCGGAGGGGTTCTCGAACGGGTGGGCGCTGTTGGCGTTGTAGAACCCGCCGCCGTTGGTGCCGAGCTCCTTGATGGCCTCCTGCGAGGCGACGGGTCCGCCGGGGATGCTCTGCGCCTGACCGGCGAGCGTGGTCACCCCGGTCGGACCGGCCCAGTTCTGCACCACGCCGCCGAGGAGGAGCAGGACCGCCGCGACCAGCGCGAGCGGGAGCAGCACGCGCGTGACAGACCGGACGACGTCCACCCAGACGTTGCCGACCCGGTCGGTGCGGGATCGGGCCAGGCCCCGGACCAGCGCGACCGCCACGGCGAGGCCGACGGCCGCCGAGACGAAGTTCTGGACCGTGAGGACGGTCATCTGGGCGAGGTGGCCCATGACGGCCTCGCCGGCGTACCACTGCCAGTTGGTGTTGGTGACGAAGCTGACCGCGGTGTTCCACGCCCCGGCCGGGGGCACCGCGGGCAGGCCCAGGCTGAGCGGCAGCAGCGCCTGCAGCCGGAGCACGGCGTACGTGGCGAGCACGCCGACCAGGGAGAAGCCGAGCAGCGACAGCGCGTACACCGACCAGCGCTGGTCGGCGTCGGGGTCCACGCCGACCGCGCGGTAGACGGCCCTCTCCGCACGGGTGTGGTGGGTCGAGGTGAAGGTGCGCGCCATGTGGTCGCCCAGCGGGACGTGGACGGCGGCGAGCGCGGCGACGAGGACCGCGACCTGCAGCAGGCCTGCGGCGGTGTCCGACAGCACGGGCCCGGTCACCGCCCCGGTCGGAGCAGGGTGAGCAGCAGGAAGCCGCCCAGCACGACGGCGACGACGAGGGCGAGGACGTCGAGGGCGGTCACAGCCGGCCCAGCCCACGGACCAGGCCCGCGAGGGCGGCGAAGACGAGCAGGGTGAGCAGGAGGAAGGCCAGGTCGGCCATCGGAGGGCTCCTCGGGAGCGGGTGGCGCCCGTGGGCGCCGGACGCGGTCGGCGTCCCGCTGCCATCGGAGCACCCGCCGACCCCCCGGGAGCCGGGCCTGGACGGTCCCCGGACGCCGGGGCGGGCTGTCCGGACGGCTGCCGGACGCCCGCCGCCACCCGGCCGGAGGGCCAGGCGCTCCTCCCGTGCGGAGACCCGGCTCGCCTAGGGCTCGGAGCGAGCCGTCGTGGCTGCTCCAGGGGGCCTTCTGATCCACCTGCGGCTAGCCGATGGTGAGGAACGTGATGTAGCGCAGCGCCTCGGAGGCGCCGAACGGGTCGCCGCCGTCGCCGTCGGCGTCCACGACGAACGCGGTGACCGCGACGGCCAGGACCGCCAGCACGTACAGGGCGAGCTCGGTGGTCCTCGTCGAGGGCTTGGTCTCGCTGGTGCGGCGGTCGTGGGTGGTGCGGGCGTTGCTGGCCATGTCGGTGCTGTCCTTCGGTCGGGGGTGCGGCGGCCGGGGTCGGCCGCGCGTGGGGCGGTGGGCACGGGCTGCGCCGGGCGCCTCGTGCGGGTCTCGCGTCGAGCGGTCGGGACCGGCTCGCAGGTCGTGCGGCTGGTCCGGCACGACGGAGCGTGACCGTCACCCGGTACCCGACCGGCGGGGTCGCAAACGGGACGACCCGGACAGCCGACGACGGGCCGGTGCGCACGGGCCGCGCAGGACCTACCGGGTCGCCCGACGGGGGGTGCTCAGCCGGGGGGCGCGACGACCCCGGACCGGAAGGCCCAGAGCACGGCCTGCAGCCGGTCGCGGGCGCCGACCTTCGCCAGCAGCCCGGCGACGTGGTACTTGACCGTGGACGGCTCGATGAACAGCCGGGCGGCGACCTCGGTGTTCGACAGGCCCTCGCAGAGCAGCCCGAGGATCTCCGTCTCCCGCGGCGTCAGGGGGTCCGCGAGCCGCTCCTGCTGCCGGCGCGGGTCGGGCCGGCGGGTGGCGAACTCCGACAGCACCCGGCGGGTGAGGCGCTGGTCGAGGGTCCCGTCGCCGGCCGCGACAGAGCGGACGGCGCCGAGCAGCGTGTCCTCGTCGGCGCCCTTGAGCAGGAACCCGGCCGCCCCGGCCTCCAGCGCGCCGAAGACGTAGTCGTCCAGGTCGAAGGTGGTGACGACGAGCACCGGGACGGCGAGGTCGGGGTCGGCGCTGATCCGCCGGGTGGCCTCGATGCCGTCCAGTCCGGGCATGCGCACGTCCATGCAGACGACGTCGGGGCGCAGCTCGCGCACCCGCTCGACGGCCTCGTACCCGTCCTTCGCCTCCCCGACGACCTGCATGTCCGGGACGGCGTCGACGAGGACGGTGAACCCCGCCCGGACGATGGCCTGGTCGTCGGCGACCACGACGCGGATCACGGGACCTCCTGGTGGGCGGGCTGGGGCGCGGGGCCGGGGTCGGGTGCGGCGTCGAGCGCGGGGCCGGGCGCGGGGCCGGGGTCGGGTGCGGGCAGGGTCAGGACGTTGCGCCAGCCGCCGTCCGGGGTGGGACCGGCGACCAGGTCGCCGCCCAGCAGCGTCGCCCG
>NZ_JBBEOI010000071.1 GCF_037860755.1 Aquipuribacter hungaricus
CGGCGACCGTCGCGGCACCCGCGGCCACGGTGGTGGTGGCGGCCCCGCGGACGGTGGTCACGGCGGCCCGGGTGCGGCTGACCGCGACCCGGCTGCGGCGGACGAGCTCCTCGGACGACCGCTGCGCGCGCAGCCGCCCGGCGAGGTCCTTGCCGCGGGCGGCGAGCCCGTCGTACTGCTCCCCGGCGCGGCCGGCCAGGTCGAGCGCCGTGCTCACGGCCTGGGTCGGCACCTTCTGCAGGTGGTCCACGGCGCGCGCGGGCAGCTGGCGGGGCAGGGTGCGGGCCTGCTCGGAGACCTCGGCCGCCACGGTGCGCGCCTCGCGCAGACGGCTCACGACGAGGTCGGTCGCACCGAGCGCCGCGTACGAGGCCGTGGTGGCCGCGTCGGCGACGACCCGGCGGACCTGCGCGGGCGCGGCGGGGCCGTGGGTGCCGGCGGTGGCGGCCGTGCTGCTGGTGCCGTCGGTCGTGGTGCTGGTGCTGGTCGTGGTGCTCTCGGGCGTGGTCATGCGGTGCCTCCTGGGTCGGGTGCGTGAGGGGGAGCCGCGTCGGGCGCGGCGTCGGGGCCGGCGCTGACGAAGCTGGCGTAGACGTCGAGCAGCACGCGCTTCTGCCGCTCGCTGAGGTAGGGGTCGGCGGCGACGGCCACCGGGACGTCGCTGCCCTCGGTGCCGTCGAGGAGCCCGGCACGGACGTACAGCGCCTCGGCCGAGATCCGCAGACCCTTGGCGATCTGCTGGAGGACCTCGGCGGACGGCCGGCGCAGGCCGCGCTCGACCTGGCTGAGGTACGGGTTGCTCACGCCCGCGGCGGCCGCCAGCTGGCGCAGCGACATCCGGGCCTGCTGGCGCTGCTCGCGCAGGAATCCGCCGAGGTCGCTGATGGTGTGCCGGGCGCCGGTGACCGCGCCGGTGACCGCGCCGGCGACGGGTCCGGTGGGCTCGTCGGGCGGGACGCTGCTGGTCCTGCCCTCGTCGCTCACACCCCTAGTGTGCAAGCACGGTGCTAGCAGATGCAAGCACGACGGCGAGCAGGTAGCGGGCGGGCCCGCAGCCGGGAGGTCCTAGCGGGCGGACTCGTCCTCGTCCGCGCCGCCGAGCACGTCCTCGACGTGCAGGACGCCCTCGCGGTAGCGGCGGCCGAGCTCCTCGGTGAGCGCGTCGGCGGCGTGCTGCACGGCGGCGCGCTGCTCGCCGACGTCGTGCTGGAGCGCGTCGATCCGGGCGACGGCGGCGGCCAGGGCCTCGTCGTCCATGCCCGCGGGGTCGCTGAGGGCGGGGTCGGCGACGGCCGCCTCGGCGGCGCGGCGGTGCTCCCCGACGCGGCTGGGCTCGACCAGGCCGTGCTTGCCCATGCCGTGGCTCGGCCCGGGCGGGTCGGCCAGGGTCTTGGTGAGCGCCGCGACGAGCTCCTCGTCGGTGCTGCTCACGGCGCTGGCGTCCGCCCCGGGCGCTGCACGGCGCTCCTGCTCGGCACGCAGCAGGTCCAGGCGGCCGTGCAGCAGGCGGCGGGCGTAGCTGAGGTCGGTCTCCTCCTGCTCGGCCTCGCCGCGGCGGGTGCGCAGCTGGTCGACCGGCAGGTCCTCGAGGCCGTCGAGGAAGCCCTCGCCCAGGACGAGGTCGATCCGGCGTCGGCCGCCAGGCTGCATCTGCATGTCACGGATCGTAGGCCAGACCCCTCCGGCCCGTGAGGGTCCCGCGCGCGTCGGGCGTCTCAGGGCCGCGCGGGCAGGCCGAGCAGCTCGCGGGCGCCGGCGACGTCCATCGGCGGGCGCTGGAGCGTGGTCGCCACCCCGGCGGCCCGGGCGACGAGGTCGGCGTTGGAGGCGACGGGGACCGGCCCGTCGGGCCCGCGGCCCCACACCACCGTGTCCTCCATGCCGACGCGCAGGTGGCCGCCGGCCGACAGCGACGCGGCGAGGACCGGCAGGTGCGAGCGCCCGATCCCGGTCGCCGACCACGACGTCACCTGCTCCGGCATCGCGGCGACGCAGGCGACCAGGGCGTCGGTGGTGCCGGGCATGCCGCCGGGGACGCCCATGACCAGGTCGACGTGGACCCTGCCCCCGGCGGGCAGGCCCTCGCGGTCGAGGAGCCGGCGCAGCGTCGTCAGCTGTCCCAGGTCGAAGACCTCGAACTCGGGCACGATGCCGCGGTCCCGGCTCTCGCGGAACAGCTCGACGACGAAGCCCCACGGGTTCATGAACACGTCGTCGCCGAAGTTCACCGTGCCGAGGGTGAGGCTGCACGAGTCGGGCTCCGCGTCGAGCACGCGCAGCCTCTCGGGCATCGGGTCGTGGACGCTGCCGCCCGTCGACAGCTGGACCACCAGCGACGAGGACTCGCGGACCGCGGCGACGACCTCGCGCACCCGGGGCAGGTCGAGCGTCGGCTCGTGGGCGGCGTCCCGGACGTGGATGTGGACCATCGCGGCGCCGACCGCCTCGCACGCGGCGGCCTCGGCGGCGATCTCCTCGGGTGTCGTCGGCAGCTGCGGGACCTCGTCCTTGCGCTGCTCGGCGCCGGTCGGGGCGACCGTGATGAGGGTCGTGGCCGGACGGTCGAGGAAGCGGCTCACGGGCGGACCAGCACGTCCTGCGCCGCAGCCACCCCGTCGGCGTCGAGCACGGCGTCGGCGGGGGTGTTCCGCTTGACCACGCCGAGCGCGACCGGTCCGAGCTCGTGGTGCCGGGCCACCGTGGTGAGGCGGCCGACGACCTTCTCGCCGAGCCGCAGCTCGGTCCCGGGGGCGGGCAGCAGGTGACCGGACCCGTCCAGGTGCAGCAGGACGACGCGACGCGGCGGGCGGCCGAGGTTGTGGACCCGCGCCACGGTCTCCTGGCCGCGGTAGCAGCCCTTCTGCAGGTGCACCGCCGTGCGCAGCAGGTCCAGCTCGTGCGGGATGGTCCGGTGGTCGGTCTCCCGCAGGTGGCGCGGCCGGCCGGCGGCGACGCGGAGCGCCTCCAGGGCCCAGGTGCCGGCACGGGGGCGCTCGGCGAGCGTGGCGAGCAGGTCCCCGCGCGGGACGACGACCTCGCGGAACGCCCACCCGCGGCCGACGTGCTCCAGGTCGGTGCTGCCGTAGGCGACGGACACCTCGCCGGTGCGGGGCCAGGGGTCCACCCACGCCACCGGCTCGCCGACGACGGACTCGCGGGCGACGGGCTCGCCGACGACCGCCCACTGCGCCGTGACGTCGGCGACCTCGACCCGGAGCATGAAGCGCATCCGGTCCAGGTAGGCGACGAGGTCGGCCGCGGTCGAGGCCTCGACGACCAGCCACGTCGTCGTGCCGTCGTCGACCAGGTGCAGCACGTGCTCGATGTGCCCGTGCGGGCTCAGGAGCAGCGCCTCGACGGAGTGCCGCGGCCGCAGCGTGTCGAGCTTCTGGCTGGACAGGCTGTTGAGCCAGGTGAGCCGGTCCGGACCGGTGACGGTGACCACGCCGCGGTGGGACAGGTCGACGACGGCCAGGCCCTCCTCGAGCAGGCGCTGCTCGCGCAGCGGGTCGCCGTAGTGGGCGGGCACGCCGCCGTCCAGGCCGTCGCCGACGACAGCGTCGGCCGCGGTGCCGCTCACGCGACCTTCTTCAGCCGGGCGGAGGCGTGCGAGGTCATCCGCTGCCCGACCGCGGCCATGTCCATCGCCCACAGCAGGTCCCCCGCGACGTAGCCGTACAGCCGGGTGCCGGCCGAGTAGTCCTTGGCGTCGCGCGAGCGGGCGACCAGCTCGGTGCTCAGCTCGATCTTGCCGGCGTGCGCCTGGCCCAGGTACTGCTCGACGTAGCCCATGGGGTGCGCCAGCAGCAGCTCGACCTCGGTGCCGTCGAGCCCGGCCTCGCCGGACGGCACGCGCCAGAACCCGGTCTCGGTGGCCAGCGGCGCGCCCAGCGAGCCGTCCTCGGCCAGGGCCCAGGTGCGGGAGTCCCAGCGCAGGAACGGGCGCCCGTCGTGGCTGACGACGACCTCCTGGCCGAACGGGACGGCCTGCTCCATGGACGGGTACGTCACCTCGCCGGCGCCCTGCCAGGTGCCGACGAGCCAGCCGATCGCCACGAGCGGGCGCGCGAGGTCCTCGGGCAGCTCGATGGGCCGCGCCTGGAGCCGCCCCGCCGGGGCGGACGGCGCGGCGTGCTGTGCGTCGGGGCCCGCCACGGGGGGCGCCGGCGTCCGGTCGGCGCTCAGCGCTGGCCGGCGAACAGCTTGTAGAGCACGACCAGGCTGACCCAGCCGATCGCGAGGGACGACAGGACGAGAAGTCCGGTGAACACGGCCTCGAGCATCTGCTCATCGTAGCCTCGGCCCGGTGACCGAGACCGCCGCCCAGGCCCCCCGTCCGACGCCCCCGCCCGCGCTCGTGGTCAAGGTCACCTGCGGCGCCGAGGAGCCCGAGCGCTGCACCCAGGGCCTCACGGTCGCCGCGACCGCGCTGGCCTCGGGGGCGCGGGTGTCGCTGTGGCTCACCGGTGGTGCCGTCGCGCTCGCGGTCCGCGGGGCGGAGGGGTTCGAGCTCGCCCATGCCGCCGACCCGCTGGAGCTGCTCGCCGCCGTGCTGGAGGCCGGGCCGGGGGAGGGGCAGGTGACCGTGTGCACCCAGTGCGCGGCGCGCCGGGGCCTGGAGCAGGACGACCTTCTTCCGGGCGTGCGCGTCGCCGGGGCGGCGGTGTTCGTCGCCGAGGCGCTCGACCCGGCCGCCACGGCGCTCGTCTACTGACGGGACGTCCCTGCCGAGACCGGCACCGGGGTCGAGACCAGTACCGGGTTCAGGGCAGGGTGAGCCGCGCCCCGACGTGGACCGCCAGGCCCGCGGCCAGGACGCAGGCAGCGCCGGCGGAGACCGCGGCCCGCCGGTGCGACGTGGTCGGCTGGCGGTAGAGCAGCACGTGCATGCCGGCCGTCGTCCCGCCCGCGACCGCCCCGACGACGAGCGCCTCGACCACGCCGGGCAGCGACGGCAGCCCGCTCGACGCGGCCCCGGCGAGCAGCCCGCCGGACAGCACCGACAGGGGCAGCGTGAGGGCCCGGGGCCACGGCAGGGTCATGGTGAGGGCGGCGGCCGCGCAGCCCAGCCCGCCCGCGACGGCGGCCCCGACGCTGCCCGTCCCGGCGTCGGCGACGAGCCACCCGGTACCCAGCAGGACGACGGCCTGGCCGGTCACGGTGGCCGACACGGACTCCACGAGCCGCGGCCGCCCGTCCCGGCGTCCCATCTGGTGGACGAAGGCGCCGATGATCCCGAGGGCGAACACGGACGGCACCCAGCGCAGCGCGTCCTGCCCGCCGAGCGACACCACGACGGCCCCGACGGCGCCCGTCAGGGTCACGACCCAGCCCACGCCCCAGCCCACCGGGACCTGGAGCAGCCGGGTCCAGCCGTAGCCCACGGCGGCCACGACCGCGACGTACGCGGCCGGGATCCACCAGCGCCCGTCGACGTCGCGCAGCAGCAGCGGCAGGAGCGCGACAGCGGCCGCCGCCACCAGCGCCCCGAGCAGGACGAGCAGGCGGGCGAGCACCCGGGCATCGTGCCACGGGGCCTCCGGCACGCCCTATCCTGCGGCACCACGGCCTGATCAGCGCCGGGAGCGCGACGCACGAGCACGAGGAGGCGCCAGGGTGGCCAGACTCGTCCTGCTCGGCGACGCGCTCAGCCCCTCCACCCGGGCGCTGCCCGCCCTGGCTCTGCTGCCCCACCGCGTCGACGTGCTGCCCGGCACGCCCGGCGCGCTGGTCGACCTCGGCGACCCCGACGTCGTCCTCGTCGACTGCCTGCGCGACCTGGCCGCCGCCCGCTCGCTGTGCCGGCTGCTGCGGACCACGCTGCCGGACCTGCCGGTCGTCGCGGTGATGACCGAGGGCGGCCTCGCGGCGGTGTCCGGCGACTGGGGCCTCACCGACGTCGTGCTCGGCGACGCCGGCCCCGCCGAGGTCGACGCCCGGCTCCGCCTCGCGGTCGCCCGCCAGGCGCCGGCCGAGGTCGACGACGCCCCGGGCGAGGTCGTGGCCGGCGACGTGGTCATCGACGAGAGCACGTACACCGCGCGGGTGCGGCGCCAGGTCCTCGACCTCACGTACAAGGAGTTCGAGCTCCTCAAGTTCCTCGCCACGCACCCCGGCCGGGTGTTCACCCGCGCGCAGCTGCTGCAGGAGGTGTGGGGCTACGACTACTTCGGCGGCACCCGCACCGTCGACGTCCACGTCCGTCGGCTGCGGGCCAAGCTCGGCCCGGAGCACGAGCACCTCATCGGCACCGTCCGCAACGTCGGCTACCGCCTGGTGGTCGGCCGGGCGCCCGCGGGGGACGAGGCCGGCGACGACAGCCCGCCGGACGGGCACCCGCCCGGGGCCGTCGTGGGCGCGGGCACCCGGGGGCAGCCCGCGTAGGGTCGCCGCATGAGCAGCGAGCCCGCCGTGGACCAGGGCGTGGAGCGCGCCGACCGCCTGGGCCCCGCCGACGTCCGGGACGTCCTGGGGCTGGTCGCGCGGGCCGCGGACGCCGACGGGGTCGCCCCGCTCAGCGAGCACGTCCTGCTCCACCTGCGCAGCGGCGGGCAGGAGCCAGGCCGGCACCTGCTCCTCCGCGACCCCGCCGGCGCGGGGGTGGTCGGGTACGCCCACCTGGACCCGACCGACCCGGTCGAGGGCTCCTCGGCCGAGCTCGTCGTCGACCCCGCGCACCGCCGCCGCGGCCACGGCCGCGTCCTCGTCGGCGCGCTGCTCGACCTCGCCGCCTCGCTCGGCGACGGCCGGCTGCGGCTGTGGGCGCACGGCGAGTCCCCCGACGCGGGCGCGCTCGCCGCCGCGATGGGCTTCGACCGGGTCCGCGAGCTGTGGCAGATGCGCCGCAGCCTGTACGCGTCGCTGCCGCGGCCCGAGGTGCCGGAGGGGGTGCGGCTGCGGATCTTCCGCCCGGGCGACGAGGACGCGCTGCTCGCGGTCAACGCCGCCGCCTTCGCCGACCACCCCGAGCAGGGCCGGTGGACCCGCGCCGACGTCGACGCCCGCGTCGCCGAGGACTGGTTCGACCCCGAGGGGGTGTTCCTCGCCGAGCGGGCGGACGGCGGGGAGGCCGACGGCGAGCTGCTCGCCTTCCACTGGACCAAGGTGCACGGGGCCACCCAGCACCGCCACGAGGACGGCGGCAGCACCCACGCCCACCCCCCGATCGGCGAGGTCTACGTCGTCGGTGTGGGGCCCGCCGCCCAGGGCCGCGGGCTCGGCCGGCTCGTCACGCTGGTCGGTCTGCGGTACCTGCGGGGGCGCGGCGTGGACCAGGCGATGCTCTACGTCGACGCGGACAACGCGGCCGCCGTGCGCACGTACACCGCGCTCGGCTTCTCCCGCTGGGACGTGGACGTGCAGTTCCGCCGCGAGCTCTGAGGGACGCCGGCCCCGCCGCTCTCTGACAGCATCGGCGCCATGGCAGCCCGACGTCCCGCGCCCACCGCCGCCCGTACCGCCGCCGACGCCGCCCGTCGCGCCGGCGTCCAGGAGCCCGCCCCCGGCCGCAAGAAGGCCGGCAAGAAGGACGCCGCCACCAAGGGGGCCGACGCCACCTCCGACGGTGCCGCCCCCGTGGACGGCGCGGCCACCGTCCCGTCCCCCGCCCCCGCCGGTGTCCTCCCGGACGGCGGGCAGGACGGCCGCAGCACCCCCACGGCCGCGGACCCGGTCGCCGCCCCGACGACGGGCCGCCCCGACGCCCCGACCACCGGGCCCGCCCGCCCCGCGCACCGCCCCCACGACGGCGACGACATCATCGAGCACCTCGGCGCGCCCGCGGAGATCACCACCGAGGACCCCGACGACCTGCCCGAGGACCGCTTCGCCGACCGTGAGGTGTCGTGGCTGGCGTTCAACGAGCGGGTGCTCGAGCTCGCCGAGGACCCCGACGTGCCGCTGCTCGAGCGGGCCCGCTTCCTCGCCATCTTCGCCAGCAACCTCGACGAGTTCTACATGGTCCGCGTCGCCGGGCTGAAGCGGCGCATCGCCACCGGCATCGCCGTGCGCGCCGCGTCCGGGCTGGAGCCACGCGAGATCCTCCAGGAGATCAGCCAGCGGACCGGGGCCCTCATGGCCCGCCACGCCCGCGCCTACCGCGACGCGATCGAGCCGGCCATGGCCGAGCAGGGCATCACGGTGCTGCGCTGGGACCAGCTCGACGACCACGCCTGCCAGCGGCTCACGCAGCTCTTCCGCGCCCAGGTGTTCCCGGTCCTCACCCCGCTCGCGGTCGACCCCGCCCACCCGTTCCCGTACATCTCGGGGCTGTCGCTCAACCTCGCCGTCGTGGTGTCCAACCCGCAGACCGGCAAGCAGCACTTCGCCCGGGTCAAGGTGCCGCCGGTGCTGCCCCGCTTCCTGCGGGTGCCCCACACCGACGGCGACGACGACGACCGCGCCGCGTTCGTGCCGCTGGAGGACGTGATCGCCGCCCACCTGTCGATGCTGTTCCCCGGCATGGACGTGGTCCGGCACTCGACATTCCGCGTCACCCGCAACGAGGACCTCGAGGTCGAGGAGGACGACGCGGAGAACCTGCTCCAGGCCCTGGAGAAGGAGCTGCTGCGCCGCCGGTTCGGCCCGCCGGTGCGCCTCGAGCTCGCCGACGACATCGCCGAGGACGACGCGGACCTGCTCCTGCGCGAGCTCGGCGTGGTGCCGGAGGAGGTCTACCGCCTGCCCGAGCCGCTCGACCTGCGCGGGCTCACGATCATGGCCGACCTCGACCGGCCGGAGCTGCAGTTCCCCAAGTTCCTGCCGCGCACCCACCGCGACCTCAACGAGGTGGAGACCGCCAAGGCGAGCAACGTCTTCGCCGCGATCAGCCGCCGCGACGTGCTCCTGCACCACCCGTACGACAGCTTCTCGACCTCGGTCCAGGCGTTCCTCGAGCAGGCCGCCGCCGACCCGCAGGTGCTGGCCATCAAGCAGACGCTGTACCGGACCAGCGGGGACAGCCCGATCGTCGACGCCCTCATCGACGCCGCCGAGGCGGGCAAGCAGGTGCTGGCGCTGGTCGAGATCAAGGCCCGCTTCGACGAGCAGGCCAACATCACGTGGGCGCGCAAGCTCGAGCACGCGGGCGTCCACGTCGTCTACGGCATCGTCGGCCTCAAGACCCACGCCAAGCTGAGCCTCGTGGTGCGGCAGGAGCCGGGCGGGCTGGCCCGCTACTGCCACGTCGGCACCGGCAACTACAACCCCAAGACCGCCCGCATCTACGAGGACCTGGGCCTGCTCACCAAGGACCCGCAGGTGGCCGACGACCTTACGGTGCTGTTCAACCAGCTGTCGGGCTTCGCGCCGCGGGCGTCGTACAAGCGGCTGCTCGTCGCCCCCCGCACCGTCCGCCAGGGCCTGGTCGACCTCGTCGAGCGCGAGATCGCCAACGCCGGCCGGGGGCTGCCCGCCGGGATCCGGATCAAGGTCAACTCCATCGTCGACGAGGCGCTCATCGACGCCCTCTACCGGGCCTCCAACGCCGGCGTGCCCGTCGACGTCGTCGTGCGGGGGATCTGCGCGATCCGCCCGGGCGTCCCCGGCTTCAGCGAGAACATCCGGGTGCGGAGCATCCTCGGCCGCTTCCTCGAGCACTCGCGGATCTTCGCCTTCGTCGCCGGCGGCGAGCCCGTGGTCTACATCGGCAGCGCCGACATGATGCACAGGAACCTCGACCGCCGGGTCGAGGCGCTCGTGCGCCTGGGCGACCAGCGGCACGTGGACCAGTGCATGAGCCTGTTCGACCAGTCGATGGACGACGGGACCGCCTCCTGGCACCTGCTGTCGGAGGAGCGCTGGGAGCGGCACCACCAGGACGCCTCGGGGGCCCCGCTCAGCGACCTGCAGACGGTCCAGATAGCCGCGCACGGCGGCCGGTCCTCCCGTCGCGGGAGCAGCCCCGCCCGGCGTCGGACGTCACCCACCGCCGCACCGGCGTGACCGACGGTCGACCGTGAGAGGGCCCCCGTGACCTGAGTCACGGGGGCCCTCCGACAGTTACCGACCTGTTCACCTGCTGGTCACCTGAGCAGGCACGACCGGCCTCGGGGCGCAGTTAGTTTCGTGGAGCAACGAGCTGCTCGTCGGCTCTCCCCGCTCCCGGAGGTACCCCTGTGAAGCGCTCCACCCTGTCCCGCGGTGCACTCCCCGTCGCCGTGGTCCTGTCCTTCGCCCTCGCCGCGTGCGGCGGCGGCGACGACGCCGGCACCGCGACCGACGGCGCCACCGGTGCTGCCGGCGGCGCGTCCTCCGACGCCGCCCCCGCCGGTGGCGACCTGAGCGGCCAGCTCACGGGCGCCGGTGCCAGCTCCCAGCAGGCCGCCGTGCAGGCCTGGGCCGCCGGCTTCAACGGCGTGGAGCCCGGCGTCACGGTCAACTACGACCCGATCGGCTCCGGCGGCGGCCGCGAGCTGTTCCTCGGCGGCGGCTCCGACTTCGCCGGCTCCGACGCCTTCCTGGACGACGAGGAGCTGGCCCTGGTCGGCGACGTCTGCGCCAGCGAGGACATCGTCGAGCTGCCCCTGTACGTCTCGCCCGTCGCCGTCATCTTCAACCTCGAGGGTGTCGACAGCGTCAACATGCCGCCCGCGGTCATCGCCGGCGTCTTCGCCGAGACCATCACCACGTGGGACGACCCGGCCATCGCCGAGGCCAACCCCGACGTCGAGCTCCCCTCGACCCCGATCACCCCCGTCCACCGTTCCGACGACTCGGGCACGACGGAGAACTTCACCTCCTACCTGGAGACCGTGGCCGGCGACGTCTGGACCTACGGCGAGGTCGAGACCTGGCCGGGCGACCTGACCGGCGAGGCCGGCGCGCAGACCCAGGGCGTCGTCCAGGCCGTCACGGCCGGCGACGGCTACGTCGGCTACGCCGACGCCTCGCAGGCCGGCGACCTGGGCACCGTCGCGGTCGGCGTCGGCGAGGAGTTCGTGCCGTTCTCCCCCGAGGCCGCGGCCGCGATCGTCGACGCGTCCCCCCGCGTCGAGGGCCGCAGCGAGACCAGCCTCGCCATCGAGCTGGCCCGCGACACCACCGAGGCCGGCACGTACCCGATCGTCCTGGTGAGCTACCACATCGCCTGCGCCGACTACGAGGACGACGAGAAGGCCGAGCTGGTCAAGTCGTACCTGTCCTACGTCGCCAGCGAGGAGGGCCAGCAGATCGCGGCCGACAACGCCGGTTCTGCCCCGATCTCCGACACCGTCCGCACCGACGTCCAGGCGGCGATCGACTCCATCCAGTGATCCACCCCTCGGGCTCCCCCTGGACCTGAGGCGGGTCGGGCGGTCACCATCCAGGTGGCCGCCCGTCCGTCGGTCCGGGACCCGTCCCCCGTCCCACCCCCCTGCTCCAGCGGAAGGACCTCCATGACGGCAACAGCGACCCCCCCGGTCGCGCAGGCTCCCAAGGCGGTGACGCGCCCGGGCGACAAGGTCTTCTCGGGCCTCGCCCTCGCGGCCGCCCTGACGATCCTCGTCACCCTCACCGGCGTCGCGGCCTTCCTGCTGGCCAAGGGCTACCCCGCCTTCGGCGCCGGCGCCGAGGACCTCGGCGCCAGCAGCTTCTGGACGCTGGTGGGGCCGCTGCTCTTCGGCTCCGTGCTGTCCTCCGCGCTCGCGCTGCTGCTCGCCGCGCCCGTCGCCGTCGGCATCGCGCTGTACATCAGCCACTACGCCCCCCGCCGGGCGGCGCGCGCCTTCGGGTACGTCATCGACCTGCTCGCCGCGGTGCCCAGCGTCGTGTTCGGCTTCTGGGGCATCACCGTCCTGGCGCCGTACCTGGTGCCGGGCTACCAGTGGCTCGAGGCGAACCTCGGCTTCCTGCCCTTCTTCGCCGGGCCTGCCGCGAACAGCGGCTACGTCATGCTCACCGCCGCCCTGGTGCTCGCGGTGATGATCCTGCCGATCATGACCGCCGTGTGCCGCGAGGTGTTCCTGCAGACCCCGCGCCTGCACGAGGAGGCCGCCCTGGCCCTCGGTGCCACCCGGTGGGAGATGATCCGGATGGCCGTCCTGCCCTACGGGCGCTCCGGCGTCGTCTCCGGCGCCATGCTCGGCCTCGGCCGCGCGCTGGGCGAGACGCTCGCGGTGACGATCATCCTGTCGGTCAACCCGACGGTCATCACGTTCAACCTCATCAGCGGGCAGAACCCGTCGACCATCCCGGCGAACATCGCGCTGAACTTCCCCGAGGCGACCGGCCTGGGTGTCAGCGTCCTCATCGCGACCGGCCTCGTGCTGTTCGTCCTCACCTTCGCCGTCAACTACCTCGCGCGCTCGGTCGCGTCGCGCGGGTTCTCGGGAGCAGCCGGATGAGCACCTCGCCCCGCACCGAGCGGTCGACCCAGACGTCGACGGCCACCCCGACGACGGGGCTGACCACGCCCTCGCACGAGCAGAGCGCCCCGGCGACCCCGGGGGACACCCGCGGCCTCACCCCCGAGCGCTTCGGCACCCCCGGCTCGCCCGCCCCGGCCGGCCCGGTGGTCGGCGAGCCCCGCCGCTCGTCCGGGCAGCTGACCCGCCACCTGTCCCCGGCCCTGCTGCTGGTCTCCGCGGCGCTGTCCGCCGGGATCCTGCTCCTCGTCGGCCGGTTCACCGTCACCGGTGCCGCTGTCCTCACCGCCATCACCTACACCGTCGGCGTCTACGTCCTCGCGCGCGTCGTCGAGGGCCGCCGCCGGGCCACGGACCGGGTCGTCACCGCGCTCGTCACCGTGGCCTTCGTCCTGGCCATGGCGCCCCTGGTGTCGCTCGTCTGGACGGTCGTCAGCCGCGGCGCCGCCCGCTTCGACGCCGCCTTCTTCACGCAGTCCATGGCCGGCGTCATCGGCGAGGGCGGCGGCGCGGCCCACGCCATCGTCGGCACCCTGCAGGTCACCGGCATCGCCACCCTGGTGTCCGTCCCGGTCGGCCTGCTCGCCGCGGTCTGGCTCGTGGAGTACGGCAGCGGTCGGCTCAAGAGCGCCATCACGTTCCTCGTCGACGTCATGACGGGCATCCCGTCCATCGTCGCGGGGCTCTTCGCCTTCGCGCTGTTCTCCACGATCCTGGGCGACCCGGGCCACCGCTCGGGCATCGCCGGTGCCATCGCCCTGTCGGTGCTCATGACGCCCGTCGTCATCCGCACCTGCGAGGAGATGCTCAAGCTGGTCCCGGACGAGCTGCGCGAGGCGTCCTTCGCCCTCGGCGTGCCGCGCTGGCGGACGATCACCAAGGTCGTCCTCCCCACCGCCGTCGGCGGGATCGCGGCGGGCGTCACCATCGCCATCGCCCGCGTCATCGGCGAGACCGCCCCGCTGCTCATCACCCTCGGCTTCACCACCGGGTTCAACTTCGACATGACCGAGGGCCGGGCCTCGACGCTGCCGGTGTACGCCTACGACCAGTTCCGCAACCGCGGCCTGCCGCCCGAGGCGTTCATCGACCGTGCCTGGACCGCCGCGCTCGTGCTCATCCTCATCGTCATGGTGCTCAACGGGATCGGGCGGCTGATCGCCCACCTGTACGCGCCCAAGACCAACCGCTGACCCAGCGGCTCCCCAGACCTCCCCGACCCACGCCGACAAGGGATCACCACGTGTCCAAGCGCATCGAGGTCAACGACCTCAACATCTACTACGGCAAGTTCCTCGCGGTCGAGGGCGTGCACATGACCATCGAGCCCCGCTCCGTGACGGCCTTCATCGGCCCGTCCGGCTGCGGCAAGTCGACGCTGCTCCGGTCCCTCAACCGGATGCACGAGGCCATCGCCGGCGCCTACGTCACCGGCGAGGTGATGGTCGACTCGCAGAACCTCTACGCGCCGACCACCGACCCGGTCGACGTCCGCCGCCAGATCGGCATGGTCTTCCAGCGCCCCAACCCGTTCCCGACCATGTCGATCTACGACAACGTCATCGCGGGCTACAAGCTCAACTCGCGCCGGATGAGCAGGGCGACCGCGGACGAGAAGGTCGAGAAGGCGCTGCAGGGCGCCAACCTCTGGAACGAGGTCAAGGACCGGCTCTCCTCGTCGGGCTCCAGCCTGTCCGGCGGCCAGCAGCAGCGCCTCTGCATCGCCCGCGCCATCGCGGTCGAGCCCGAGGTCCTGCTCATGGACGAGCCCTGCTCCGCCCTGGACCCGATCTCCACGCTGGCGATCGAGGACCTCATCCAGGAGCTCAAGCAGGACTACACGATCGTCATCGTCACCCACAACATGCAGCAGGCCGCCCGGGTGAGCGACCGCACCGCATTCTTCAACATCGCGGGTACCGGCAAGCCCGGCAAGCTCATCGAGATGGACGCCACCGACACCATGTTCTCCACCCCCAAGGTGCAGGCGACCAACGACTACATCTCGGGCCGCTTCGGCTGAGCCTTCGTCTGTCCCGCCCAGGGTCGCCACCCGTCACGGGGGGCGGCCCTGCGGCGTCCCTGCCGGTGCTCCTGGGGCGTCGCTGCAGTGGCCCTGCAGCGTGCCTGCGGGTGGTCCGGAGCGCCGGGCCGGTCGTGCTCCGGGGCCTCTAGGCTGGGGCGGTGCCTGAGGACCCCGACGTCGAGAGCCCCGGCCTGCGCCTGCACGACAGCCTGACCCGCGAGACCGCGCCGCTGCGCCCGGTCGTCCCGGGGCAGGTCGGCATCTACGTCTGCGGGGCCACGCCGCAGTCCAGCCCCCACATCGGCCATGTCCGCGCGCAGGTGGTCTACGACGTCCTGCGCCGCTGGCTGCTGCACGCCGGCCTGCAGGTCACGCTGGTCCGGAACGTCACCGACATCGACGACAAGATCCTCGCCAAGGCCGCCGAGCAGGGACGGCCGTGGTGGGCGCACGCCTACCGCTACGAGCGCGAGTTCACCGCCGCCTACGACGCGCTGCGGATCCTGCCGCCGACGTACGAGCCCCGCGCGACCGGGCACGTCACCGAGATGGTCGAGCTCATGCAGCGGCTGCTCGACGCCGGTCACGCGTACCACGTCGAGGGTACGGCGGACCTGTACTTCGACGTCCGCTCCTTCGAGGCCTACGGCCGCCTCACCCGGCAGGGCGTCGGCGACCTCGCCCCGGCCGACGACACCGACCCGGAGCTCGCCGGCCGCAAGCGCGACCCCCGCGACTTCGCGCTGTGGAAGTCCGCCAAGGAGGGCGAGCCGGCCACCGCGTCGTGGCCCACGCCGTGGGGCCGGGGCCGGCCGGGCTGGCACCTGGAGTGCTCCGCGATGGCCGGGCGCTACCTGGGTGCGGAGTTCGACGTCCACGGCGGCGGGCTCGACCTGCGCTTCCCCCACCACGAGAACGAGCTCGCGCAGTCCTCGGCGGCCGGCGACGCCTTCGCCCGGGTGTGGATGCACTCGGCCCTGGTCACCACCGCCGGGGAGAAGATGAGCAAGAGCCTGGGTAACACCCTCGGCGTGCAGCACCTGCTGCAGACCTACCGCCCCGAGGTGCTCCGCTACTACCTGGTCTCCGCGCACTACCGGAGCAACCTGGAGTTCTCGTCCACCTCGCTCACCGAGGCGACCGCGGCCTGGGAGCGGATCGACGGGTTCCTCCGCCGGGCGCGCGAGGTCGTCGGCGACGAGCAGGTCGACGGCGCCGGGGCGCCGGCCGGGCAGGTGTCTGCCGGGTTCGCCGCGGCGATGGACGACGACCTCTCCGTGCCCTCCGCGCTCGCCGCCCTGCACGGCGTCGTCCGCGAGGGCAACGTCGCCCTCGCCGCCGGCGACCGGGCGGCCGTGGCGGACGCCGCGCGCAGCGTGCTCGCGATGGCCACGGTGCTGGGGGTCGAGCCCGCCGCCTCCGCAGGCGCCGCCGACCGGAGCGCCGGGG